>CAYTVT010000038.1:0-5331 GCA_964441855.1 uncultured Candidatus Saccharibacteria bacterium
CAACAAGGTATATAAACTGCTTGACGGTTAAAGGTCCGAACAGGCGGTCTTCTATGTCTATAAATTGTGGGGTTTGATATCTCATATTAGTTTATCGGTTCGCGGTAGGGATCTTGAAACACATCCCTCCTCCGATTTTCAGTCGGAGTGCCCGCCCGTACCGGTTCGGGCGGGCTCCCCTCAAGGGGAGAATTATTAGCGGGTGGCGCAAACCGCAACCCATCTTCTGTTTTATTCGTATTACCCATCTTGCGCAGTATCTCGCGCACCGGCCGCAGTATCTCCATATTGACCGCCTGCCCCACCGCCATCGCGCGGTCGCGCGGGAGGCGCAGGCGGCGGACAAGGTTGTCTACAAACTGTATTGGCTGTGTCAGCCCAAGCATCACAAGCCCCGTCTCGCTCACGAGTTCCCCAGTTTCTTCTACATTTAGCCCAAATTTTTTAGAAACACCTTGGAGGCGCGAAAGAAAGCCCACGCTCTCAAGCGACTGCTTGACCTCAATCGGCGTTTTGCGGAACGCTTCTCCAACACGCCCTTCATCGTACGCAGTGCCGCGACGGATGTCGGAAAGAAGAGATTGTACTGTTGGTATTTGGGGTGCTTGCCCTGCGTAGCCTTGGCGAAGCAGGGGTGGCGGGATTTCTTTGCGGATGAGGACGTGGCGAGGGGGAGAAATCACCCCTCCCCCAGCCCTCCCCAAAGGGGAGGGGGCAACCCCTCCTGCCTCCCCCAAGGGTAGGTTACTCTCCCTCCCCTTTGGGGATGGAGTAGGAGGGAGGGGTGGTTTTGTTGATTCTGTTTTATTCGTAGACATTCGTAGATTCGTATCCATTCGTATATTGGTATTAAATATCTCTTTCTCCACCTCCGTCGCAATCACCGCGGCTTTGTCTTGCGGCAATTGCAATTCAGCGACCAATTGTTCTGCCAGTTTTTCTTTGTGGAGTAAACCGAGCAACACAGTACCTACAGCAGAACTAAACGCGAGTATTTTTTCTTTCGGAATGTTATTTTTTTCCGCAACACGAATAGTTGCGTCAGTTATTTCTTGCGAAGTGATGCGCTCGCGTGTCTGCTGCGGGAGTTTGTTAAGGGCTTCTAAGATTTGTGTGTGGGTGAATTTCATATGAGGTTATGTCCACAAGACCGCATTTGTCGGATTTGAAACATAAGTAAGTTGAGCCGCTTGATTGGGGTATGCGACGGCTCCAGTTATCTCGCCCATAATTGCCGCTATCTCGTCCGGCAAAAGATTTCCGTTTTCCATCAAGTCGCGCAAATGTTGCGGTCGCAAGTTCCGGATAATTTCGGGGTTGATGCGTGCCTCGTGTGATAGGTCGCGCGCTTGATTGGGACGGAGTTGAGTAATTGCCGCCGTTTGTTCGGCAGTAAGCGGCGTACCCGCTGTAACTGCAGTGATTGTCTCCACGGTAGCCATTCGTTGTTCATTCCCCTCTTCTTGCCGCACCTTGCGCCGCGCCTCATCAACCTTATCCCGTTCTTCCGGATTGAGGCGGCCGTACATATCGTTTATCTGTGCTTGTTGCAATACGCCGGCGCGCTCAATCGCTACCCTGTCTCGCGCCGACAACTTTTCGTATGCTTTACGCCGCTGACCTTCGGAAAGCCGTGAGAGGTACGCCGCTTGTTCCTGCGGTCGGCTCTTAAATGCTTTCATATTCCGTTCTATTTCCTCCTCCCCAACCCCAAAGAATGTCCCTTTTTCCTGCATCTCCTTGTATGATTTGCCGGCGATTTTCATATTTTGCAAACGGTCGGCAGTACGGAGTGCCGCGCGGCCAAATGCGCTGGTGGTTCCCGACAAACCACCCGTTGCCGCTTTTGCTGCGCCGCCCAAAGCGCGCGCGGCGACACCGCCAGCAAGACCAGTAACCACCCCCTGTCCCCACCCTCGGAGCGATTTGCCCCAGCCCATGACCATCTTGCTTCCATGCGCCCCCCACTTGTTTGCCATAATGAGCGTGTACACCATGGCGCCGATGAGGAAGATGTAGTTCACCACGATGCCGATATTGTCGTGCGGCTCGCCCGTGAGGAGCGCGGCGAAGGACGCTTGGTTGCCTGTAATGTTTGTAAGGTGTGCAAACCCGCCGCTTTGTATTGCCTTGGCCACCACATAGGTAAGCGCCATATAGAACGGCGCAAAGAAGGTCTGTGAAAAAAGCGTTTCCCAGAATTTTTTCGCCTGCCCTTGTAAACTCGGTATCGCTTGCGCCGCAAATGCCAAGGGCGAGAGGAGCATAAGGAACATAAGCACCACGGCACGGCCGATAAAAAGGAACGCGGCGGCGAAGAAGACGAACGCCGCCACCAGGAAGAACACGGAGCCGAGAATCGTTACAACGCCGATTTTTATAAACTGGTTGGCGAATCCGCCTGCGGACGCCACCAAATTATTGACCGAGCTTCCGCTCCCCATAAAGGTCTGCATCTTAAGCCCCTCCATGTAGATGTCGGAGAGCCCCGCCTTTACTGGTTTACCCGCCGCATCTTTCACCAGCACTCCGTTTTCGTATAGGTCGGGGCGCATCGCATCATAGAAATGGAGTGTGGCGATATTCCCCATATCTACCACCGCCTTGGTGATGAAGAGCGAGAAGTTTATCAGGAGCGCCATCATCACAACCCATAAAAGCGTCTTGCGCACCTCGCTGTCGCTCCCCATTTGCAAAATAGTGCGGATGCCGACCCAGAGGAGTATGAAAATGAAAAAGAGGTTCGCGATGTCGCGCATAATCTTCCACCCCACATCTACAATCTTCACCTTATCCAGAAACGCGCTCATATTGACGGTCAGGTCTACCGAGAAGTTCAGCGCCGCGCCTGCAATGTTCAATACTACCGACACGAGCGAGAGCACCACGTTGCCCATTTCGGCAATGAAGAAGGTAATACAATCAAGCGGGCTAAACATCCCGCACGCGCCTTTCACCTCGCCGTTTGTTTGCGGCGCATTCCCGCCTTTTTGCGCAAACGCCACTCCCCCGCCCACGGGCGCGAGCGCGATGCCGAGCAACAAAACAATGATAATGAGTTTTTTCATTTTACTTCTATGGTTATCGTTGCCACCGCCCCAGGTATTTGTACACCCGATGCGTTTATTATCTCCGTCGGGAGTCCAAACAGCTGACCTTTTGCGCCGGATGCTGGCACAAATTCATACCCAACGGCAATGTCCTCTCCTAGCGCGGCATTAAAACTCTTTGTGGTTGTATACGGGCTTGCGATATTTGTTGCCGCTATTTTGTTTCTGTCTTTATCGTCTCGGTCAACAAACAGTTCGGTAAAGTGCACCGCTCCGGTCGCTGGATTTTTCACGCGGACCAAAAACTTTGAAAACATTTGCCCCGGGGCTATGGTCTTGTATATGCCGCCCACCTTTTGCGTTACGGTGATGCGGATTTTCGCGTTCGTAAGCGGCTCGTTCGCGGTAAATACGAATTCTTGCGTTGCTTCGGTGTTTGCCTGCGCCTCCATCACCGGCGTACTGCTTGGCGGAGGCGCGGTAACGCCTGTTGGTGAAGGCGTTCCCGCAGGCGTCGTCGCTCCCTCCGTACCATACACCTCTACTTCGGCTAGTTCCAATCTTTCTGGCTTGTCTGTGCGAATGATTTGCACGCGATTTCCCACTACGGCACGACCGCCGTTTGCTTGTACCAAATCAATGCGGTATGGCGTTGTGTTCGGCGTGTAGGACTTTTCAAACACTTTTCCTCCTTCTTGCTTGTTGTATACGACAACGCTGACGGTGCCGAGCGCTAGGTCAAGCGAATGGTCGGTTCGGGAATAAATGCGCAGTTCTTTTAAGACGCTCGTTTTTGCAAGCGTAACGCCCCAATAGTTTGGCTGTGTCCCGTTCGTAATGGCCGCGGCAGAATAAATACGGTTGTCGCCCACCTCCCCGCCCTCTTTAATTCCGTCAACGGCGTTCCCCGCCGAATAGTAACGCTGATTATAAAAGGTGCTTGATTGTTCCGCGTATTGATTCAGCGCGAGGTTCCTCTCTTGCGCTGGAACTGCTCCCGCTCCGCCTGATTTTATTTCAGCGCCGACTTGAGTGAGTGTTATATCTCGAGGAGTAGTGCTTGCGTACCCTTCTTGTATCAGACGGTCAGTTTTTGAATCCGTCCGTGCCTCCAAATACACTGCATCGTAATTGCTTTTTATGAGTTTGCTCGTTAAACTCGCCTCTCCCGCCGCCGCCTTGCTCGCGCCACGGAGCCCGCCGCCTGTCGCAGTAAACACTTGCCGCAAGCCGTAATTTACGAGCGCTTGGAACACCTCGTTAATTTCGTCCGCCAGTTCAAATTTGCGCAGTTCGGAACCAAACACATTGTTCAGTTGGTTGTTGATAAGCGAGCCGGGGGTTTCCACTTTGTATTTAAGACACGCCCTTGCTCCACCTTCGCCCGTTCCTTCACTCGGCCCCTCTGACCACTGTGCGCACTTTTTAAAAGAAAGAAATCCTCTGCCGTACGATAAGTCGCGTAGTGTTTCGTTTACCCGCCTTACATATTCGTTATTGAGTGCATCGGAGGCGTAGAGAAATGCGCCATATTGGTTGTTGCGCGGGTCGGAAGTAAGAGCGTGAAAGGTGCGCCAGCCGCCGTTCGCAATAAAGCCGCCGTTTGTAAACGCTTCGTAGGCGTTTTGCTGAATGTCGGTCAAGCGGCAGCCCAAATACTGCTTGCGCGATGCGCCAGTAGAAAGCCAAAGGTTCAGGCGCAGTTGCAAATCAAACGGGCTACAGAGCAGTTGGCCGATAGGGCCGAGCTGTCTTTCAATAAAATTTCCCGCCGTTTCGTCTGCAATGTTTACGAAAAATCCGGCGGGGTCAGTCACAAAAGCCGGTCCGCCCTCAAAGTCGTTGTTTATCCAGTCCACGATAGAGCCAGTCAAGTTTTGTATAAGCGCTTCTTTGAGGAAGGTAACAAGCGCGTCTAAGATGCACTCTTTGGTAAAGTTGGAGCCGTGGAAGGCATTGGCGATATTTTGCCGTATTGCTTCGCCAAAGTTTTGCACCGGCACGGCGACGGGCACATCGGGTGTCGGAGTGATGGTTGGAATACAACTAACGATCGCGTGGGCGCGCTCTATCGGCGTAAAGAGCGCTCCCATTACGAAGAGAAATGCAAAGAGCGGGATTGTAAAGTGTTTGCAACGCATAATTCGCCTGTCGCTTCTCGCGAGGCGTCTCTCGTCCCATTATTATAGTGGGTTCTATGCGCTCTAGGAAGCGGGCATGTGTGCAAAACTCTTTCTCGGGGCATGCCTCGCGGAACACGAAAATCTTTTGCTAAAGATTT
>CAYTVT010000039.1:0-5277 GCA_964441855.1 uncultured Candidatus Saccharibacteria bacterium
ACACCACAGAAAAATACTCTTTTCATTAGAAGAAAAAGAAATCCGGCACATGCCTATACGCTGTTGCGTTCCATGAAAGATTTTGCATAAAGTGTTGTTTTGTGAATGTGAATAACTATGCTTGACTCTTTTTTTGTCTTTGCTAGAATGCTTATATCCATAAGGAAACGCATCTCGCAGTCCTCGTGTCTGCGCGGTGCGTTTTCATTTTTTCTTTTTCTGGTACTCAAGTTTGTTTCGTAGGTTGTCCATAGAGTAGATCTTTTCTTTCGCTTCTTTTCGGAGAAGTTTTGAGCAGGTCTTTACATAAGGACTCAACACAAAAAGCAATTTATCATGTTCGTATAAGTGTTTTATCAAAGAATAAAAATCTCCGTCACTGCTTACAATAATCGCTTTATCGTATTCATTTATTTTCAAAATAGCATGAAGCACTAAATCCGCATCGCAGTTTCCTTTTACGGTACCGTCTTCATTGAAGACGAGCGGCTTGAAGATAATGATAAAACCTGATTTTTGCAGGTATGTATAGAGTTTTTGGTTGTCGGGAAGGTATCCGATAAACAAATACGCCTCAGTTACCTCATACTTATCGCGCAAATACACTCGAAACCTCCCCCAATCAAGTTTCCAGCCAAGCGATTTAATGCCTAAATGCACATTTTGCGCGTCAATAAATGCAAAGTTTTTCACAACATACAGTATAGCAGAATTATTTTTCTAGATTTACAAAACGGAGGGGGTGAGATTCGAACTCACGAACGGTGTAAACCGTTAGAAGTTTTCAAGACTTCCGCACTAGGCCACTATGCGACCCCTCCTTTGCTTACGATACTAGCAAAATGCACCGATGCTGTATAATGTCTCCCCGTCGTTATAGTTTAAGAAATTCCTTGATGGTTAGTCCGGCTTGTTTGAGTATTTTACTTAAAAGTCCGCGGCCGATATCTTTCCCTCCATGCATCGGTACTGAAGTCATTTTTTTGGTTACAGGGTGCTGGAAGAAGTAGTGGCTGCCTTTTGTATACAGATAACGAAATCCTGCCCGAAGCAATTTTTGCATAATTGCGCGAGCCGCCAATATGGGGAGTATACTCATGCGAATAGGGGTTCTAACGCTACGGTGCTTATTTTTACTGAACCATTTTGTTCTGCTTGTACAAGGGCGTGTGCTTCAATGGCGCCCTCAATCGCTTCAATTACTTTCTTTTTTGAGTCCGCAAGTGTCTTTCCCCATGAAAGCGCGCCGGCAACGCCACGCGCTTCTACGGTGTAGCCGCCCATGTCCTTCTCCGGTTCCGCAATGCACTGATTGGAACCGTATTTTGTTTTTATTGTAAAAGTTTTTCTAACCATAACATGGAGAGTATAACAAAAAAGCGTTTTTTGCGCTACACTGTTTTTATGCGCTATCTCGGCATTGACTATGGGGCGAAGCGGGTGGGCGTTGCCGTGTCGGATGAAGCGGGGAGGGTTGCGTTTCCGCACGCGGTGTTACCGAACGATAAAAAACTTATTGCCGCGCTCGCGGCACAATGCCGCGAGCGCGGCATTGCGGGAATTGTCGTCGGCGATTCGCGCGACTTTACTGGAGCGCCAAACAAAATCGCGCCGCGCATTGAGCAGTTTTCCAAAGACATCGCTGGAGCAACGAACCTCCCAGTGCACGCTGAGCCGGAGTTTTGGACATCCGTCCAAGCGGCTAGGTGGCAGGGTGAAACCGATAGGTTGGACGCCTCCGCCGCCGCCATCATCCTCCAAAGTTTTCTAGATAGAGAAAACGCAAAAACATGATACAAGCAATTATTGATTTTCTGAACCCGTCGTTTTTGATTTCCGCGATTGGCCTTGCGGGGGTGGTGGCGATTGTGTTTGCCGAGTCCGGGCTCTTTTTCGGTTTTTTCTTGCCCGGCGACTCACTCCTCTTTACGGCGGGGCTTATGGCGTCTCTTGGGCACTTTAGTGTTTTCTGGCTCTGGCTTTTGTGTACCGCGGCGGCGATAGCGGGCGACAGCGTGGGGTATGCCTTTGGCGCGCGCGTCGGCCCCAAGATTTTTACCCGCGAGGACTCGCTCTTTTTTCATAAAAAACATGTTGCGCGCACGCAAGCGTTCTATGCGCGATACGGCAAAAAAACGGTAGTACTTGCGCGTTTCGTGCCCATCGTACGCACCTTCGCGCCCATTCTCGCGGGGGTAGGGAAGATGGAGTACCGCTCGTTTCTTGCATACAACATTGTGGGGGGTGCGCTGTGGACGACCTTGCTCGTCTTTCTTGGTTTTTTCCTCGGTATGGCGATTCCCGACCCCGACCGCTACCTTATACCCATTATCGCCCTCATTATTTTTGTATCGTTTGTGCCGCTTGTTCGCGAGTGGTGGAAAGACCGGAAGAAAGATGATGCTATACTTACGGAATGAATGCCGCACTGCGCTTATTCGCCCCTCCGCGTTTTCTCGCTATGTCTGCGGCGGGGGTTGAGATTTCCGATGCCTTTGTGCGCGCAGTACAGCTTTCCGGTTCGTTGAGGAATGCACGCATTGAGTGGTGGGCAGAGGAACCCCTGCCGCAAGGCGCAGTGGTAGGCGGCGCGCTCTCCAACGCTTCGGCGGTGGCAGAAACACTAATGCGCATACGCCGCGCACACCGATTTGATTTTGCCCATGTGTCGCTCTCCGAACAGCATACCTATTTGTTTGAAGTTACTCTTGCCGGCAACACCACTCCTGAAGAAGCGCGCCAAGCCGTTGCGCTTCGCTTAGAGGAAGAAGTGCCGCTTCGCGGGAGTGATGCGGTCTTTGATGTTGCTCCCGCGCCGCTTTTGGGAGCCGCTTTGGGCGCCCCTCACCGCTACTATGCCGCCGCGGCGGCGCGGAAAACCGTAGAAGCGTACGCGCGTGTGTGCGCCGAGGCGGAGTTCGCGCCGCTTTCGTTGGAAAGCGAAGCGGCCGCTGTTGCGCGCGCCGTTGCCTCTGCAGACGCTCTCTCTCCGCTCCTCATCATGCACCTCGCCGAAGACGACGCTGGACTCTACATTACTTCTGGACTCTCGCCGCGCTTTTCATCCACTGTGCCGCTTATCGCCGAGGCGGTTGCGAATGAACCCGCCGCCCTTGCGGGAGAAACGCGGCGTGTGTGCTCATTTTGGGAAACGCGCTCTGCACAGGGTGGAAATGGGAGTACCGTACGCCGCGCAGTTGCGTGTGGACGGGGAGCGGCAAACGCCCGCACGCTCTCCCTGCTTTCTGCGGCGATGCATATGCCTGTGGAGCCCGCGCTCGTGTGGCGCAATGTGTTGTCGGTAGAGCGCGCGGCGCCGCTCATGCCGCAGAACGATTCTCTTCGATTTGCGGTTGCCGTTGGCTCGGCGCTCCGCACCTTTTCGTATGCTTAACTTGCTTACAGAATCAGCACAACACGATGCGCGGCGAGAATACCGCCTGCGGCTCGCCGCTGTCGCATGCCTCTGCATCGGCGCAGAGGTGCTTGTTGCCGTCGCGGGCGGCGCTCTTTCTTTTTTTGCGTCCCGCGTCGAAGGCGAACGCCTTGTGGCAGAAGAAGCGGCGAAGCGCTCTGCTCCCTCTGCATCTCAAGGCGGCTTCGAAGAGGCAGTGGCCGATACGCGGGCTCGCCTTGCGGTACTTGGTGCGCCGCCGCACGAAGCGCTTTCGGGCGCCCTCATCGTGCTTGCGGCGGCTCGTACCAAGGACATCCGTCTCACGCAGTTTTCCGCCGAGCCGCTTAGCGAGGGAGGGTGGACGGTCTCTGTGGGCGGCGTTGCGGCGCATCGCGATGCTCTCGCGGCATTTGAACGCGCCGTACAAGCCGAGCGGCGCTTTGCTCAGGTGTCCCTGCCGCTCGGGAGTTTTGCAAAAGAAAAAGAATCGTCGTTCACGCTCCGCGCACAATATCGCGATACATTACCATGATGCCCTTCCGCACAACAAAAATGCTTCTGTGGCTTGCCGTGTTTCTATCGGCGGTAGCGCTCTGTGCTTACGCAGGTCTTTGGTTTCTCTTTTCTCAAGAACGCGCGCGTACCGAGTCGGCTGTGGGGTCGCTCGCTGTACTTCGGCATACGCGAGAGAACGGCGAAACACTTGAGCGTCTTTTGTCAGAGACGGCAGAAAAGCGCGCTCGCGCTGATGCGCTGTTTGTGGGGCGAGACGGGGCAGTGGCGTTCTTAAAAGAACTTGAACGCATTGCCGCGGCGGCGGGAGCGAAACTGAGCATTGTTCAGGTCGGCGCTCGCGAAGTTGGGGCGGCGGGCGGCGCGGCTACTCGGGGCGGGCTCCAAACGCTTACCGTTGCGGTGGAAGCGAGCGGTTCGTTTGCACATGTCCTCCGCTTTTTGTACCTCGTGGAGCGTTTACCGCGCCCGCTCACGCTTTCGCGCGGAGCGCTTTCACAGGGCGAAACGGGCGAGTGGTCGGGCGTGTTTGAGATCGCAGTACTTAAGATACAATAAACACCACCATGCCGTCTCTCTCTCACAAACATCGCGATTGGGCGCTCCTTCTCGGAGGGGCGGTATGCCTTGCGCTCGCGCTTGCCCTTCTCAATTGGTTTTTGTTTATACGCCGTGCCACCGTAGCCGCTTCTGTCGAAGCTGCTCCTATTACATCGTTCTCGCGCGAGCGGTTGGATGAAGTGCTCGCGGCGTTTGAAGCGCGCCGTACGCAGTTTGAGAGCGCGCTCCGGACCCTCCCTTCAGTTGCCGACCCGGCGAAGTAAGGGTAAGTTGGTAGAGTGCCCCCTGTAGCTCAACGGATAGAGCAGCGCTCTTCTAAGGCGTTGATGAGGGTTCAATTCCTTCCGGGGGGATTAATATGAGGAACATGCGCCTGTGTATATCTTACGTTTGCGGGGAGGGGGAGCGTGGTATACTACACGGAAAGGTCACGAGCTTTATTCGTTACTAAATAAGCAGTTTTATTTTTATGAAAGGATTACATGTTATCGCGTGGATTCTCCTCGTTATCGGAGGTTTGAACTGGGGGCTCTATGCGCTTACTGGTTGGGAGGTAGGGTCGCTCTTTGGCGGCATGGACGCGACGCTTTCTAAAGCGGTCTATGTCTTGGTGGGGCTCTCGGCGCTCTACGAGCTCTTCACGCACAAGAAGGGCTGCAAGGCGTGCACGGGCGGAAATGGCGCGACGATGTAATTTTGTTAGCGCGCGAGAACAAAACGGCTCACCCTGCAGGGTGAGCTGTTTTTGGTATGTCTTTACTGTACCAAGCTCGCACCTATTTTCAAAATAAATAATTGAATCAGCC
>CAYTVT010000040.1:0-5216 GCA_964441855.1 uncultured Candidatus Saccharibacteria bacterium
CCCACGCCGCCGGCCAGCAGCGCGAGGCGCTTGGAGCCGATCTGGGAGGCGATCTTCCTGCCGCGGCCGGTCGTGCGCTACCGGCGCGAGCGCCTTTTCCACAAGTGCGCCATGCCCTACCATGCGTCGATTTGCGCCGAGCCGCCCCGTCTCGCCGGTAGAGAACGGGGGGAAGTTGTAGTGATGCATAAAGTGCTTGCGTGTACCGTACTGTTCTATGCCTTCTACAATCTGTGCGTCTTCGGGCCGCCCGAGAGTTAACACCGAGAGGATATGCGTCTCACCGCGATAGAAAGTGCCCGAACCGTGGAGCACCTCCGACACTCCTCCCGCCTGCGCCAAGAGCGGCCGCACTTCGTTTGCCGCGCGCCCATCGGCGCGCTTTCCTGCTTCTGCTATGTCTTCGGGAGAAGCGGGAGCAAACACTATCTTTCTTTTCTCTTTTCCAACTTCTGCAAGCACTTGTTCTTGCCACTTCTGCAACGGCTCAATCTCTTTTTGCGCGCGCTCTAGGACGGCGATAATGTCCCCTTCTGCAACCTCCCTCCCGTCCAGTTCAATCATATTGATGCTCCCGCTTTTTCCGCAAGCGACGAGGCGGTACCCTTCTGATACAACACGCGCGGCAGATACGGGCCCGCCCCACGGGATGTCGGAGGCGCCGAGCGCCAGCGAGGCGCCGAGGAGCGCCAGCATTTTTGGGTCGTCGTCGCCAAGCGCCAAAACGAGCGCCACCACTTGTATGTTGTTTCGGATGCGCGAGTCAAAGAGCGGCCGAATGGTGCGGTCTATCATCCGCCCCGCGAGCACGGCTTCCTCGGTCGGCTTCCCTTCCCGCCGCACAAACGCGCCCCCTAAAATTGCGCCGGCGGCATAAAACCGCTCCTCGTAATCCACGGTGAGCGGCAAATAATCTATCTTTTCTGCTTCTGTGCGCGCCATTACTGCCGTCACGAGAACCACCGTACCTCCCGCGCGCAGCAACACCGAGCCATCTGCCTTCCCCGCAAGGCCGCTAAACTCCGCCACTACCTTTTTCCCGCCACTATGAGTGGAGAATTCTTTTTTCTGCATGCCTTCAGTATAGCACTCCACACAAAAACAAACCCCGCGCGATTCTTTACCCTCTTCCTCCTCTTCCAATGCTACCGAGCAGGTACTTGCGCGGGTTGTCGTCTAAGTCCATAAAGTCGTCGGCGGCTTCAATTAGCTTCTGCGAAGTTGACTTCCCAAACGCCGCCACTTCCACCTGGCACCCTTCGTTGGTCTGGAGGTACTCCACAAGGGGGATAAAGTCGCCATCGCCCGAGAGGATGATCACCGAATCCACTTTTGGCGCAAGTTTCACCGCATCAATCGCGAGCCCTACATCCCAATCCGCCTTTTTTGCGCCGCTTCCGAAAATCTGCAGGGGTTTCGTTTTGGTCTCAATGCCCACTTTGGCAAGTGCTTCAAAAAACGCCTTCTCTTCTCCGCTTTCGGTGGTAATCACATACGCAAGCGCGCGCACGAGCGAGCGGCCCGCGAGAGTTTCCTTCACCACCTGCCCGAAGTTTACATTGGCGCGGTAGAGGTTCTTCGCGCTGTGGTACAGATTCTGCGTGTCTATGAAAATCGCCACGCGCTGGCTCTTGTGTTTAATGATGCTCACTTTTTTAGTTCTAGTTTGCGAATGACGCTAATATAGCGCTTCGGATACTTCTTTTGAAGGTAGCGCAAATGCGTCTGGCGATTGGCAACCATACCAAGGAGTCCGCGACGCGAGTGAATGTCTTTCTTGTGGGTTTTGAGATGCTTCGCGAGCTCATCAATGCGGCGCGACAAAATCCCCGCCTGCACTTCAGGCGAGCCGGTATCTTTTTCATGCATGCCGACCTCTTTTATAATGTTTTGCTTTTTGCGTTTCGTTATCATGATGCAAGTATAGCACAGAACTTTTTATTTTGCAACTTTTACACCCAAACACACACTGCGACACATATTCTAATGGACATCAACTCAATCTATAAAGGACATTCTAAAGGACATGTCCTTTAGAATGTCCTTTATACGCATTGAATGTCCGTGAGAACTGTGTCTTTATACTGCTTTTATGTCCTTTATCCACAGTTTCTAAAGGACATGTCCTTTACGAAAACCACTCGTGTCCTTTATAATGTCCTTTAGAGCACTTTCGTTCTTTGACAGCAACACATTTTGAACATTAGCGCAGAATTTTTTTGTTAGTTGTTAACCTTCCACGCCGATGTTACACGGGAAACATTCCTGCCCTCTTCCTAAGAAAACATATCCCCAAAACACTTCTAAAAATTGGATAATGCTTTTCTTGAGATTCCCTTTATCTTGTTTCCCCATCTCCTATACCGCCTAGTCGCTGGACGATCGCGAAGATCGCCCGAAATGACTAGGCGGTTTTTGTTTCATGTGTAACCTCTTCTATTTTACCCAGTATTTTCCTCGTATTTCCTTTACTTTCGCCTCTTCTGTTTCAAGGCGCTTTTCTTTTCCTTGCCTGCCCAATTTCTCCAACTCTTTGTCAGAAAGAGTAGATAATTCAACAGTTCTTTGTGTGAGATGCTCTTTGGTATTCTTCTTTGGATCTTCTAAAACCTCCTCAAGGAGCGCATGAAGAATGAAACCGATTTTTGGGCCCGGAAGCACCTTCGCGATCTCCATTACCTCTCCTCCTCCTATTTTCAACATACCGACCGTTATGGGGTCATGCATCACTTCTTCTATAAGAGAATGATACTTACGGAGGCGGTACGGGCTTTCTTTTGGCCTGCCAGTGCCTATACGATCGCAAGCGCGAACATTCATAAGGTCCCATATGTTTTCTTTACCGACCTGCGTAAGGAGCCGTCTCACTGCGGAGTGGGTTATTACATCGGTATCGGAGAAGAACATGTGCCAGCGAACCAACTTTATAACTTTATCGGATAGTTTCACGGGAAACTTTAATCGCCCTAGTATCTTTGCGGTTACCCGAGAGCCAATTACATCATGGCCATAGAAGGTCCAGTCGTTCTTTTCTTCAGACCATCTCCTTGTTTCCGGCTTTGATATATCGTGGAAGAGTGAGGCGAGCCGCACTTTTAATGGAAAACCTTTCTTTGCCGAGTGAGCAATGGTTCTTAGAAGGTGTTCACCGACGCCAAACGAATGTGCCTTGTTTTGTTTCACATGAAACGATTTTTCAATTTCTGGTAGGAAATGCGCCAAAAGACCGAGCTTACTGCAAAGCATGATTCCTTCCATAGGCCGTTCAGACATGAGAATCTTTACGAATTCATCGCGTATTCTCTCCGGGGCTATGCTTTTCAACATCTCATTGTTCTTGAATATAGCATCCGCTGTTTCATGCTCAATAGTAAAACCAAGCTCTGCGGCTATGCGTACTGCCCGTAAAAGACGCAATCCGTCCTCCAAAAAGCGCTCTTGTGGGTTTCCGACTGATTTTATAAGGGTTTTCTTTAGGTCGTCTTGTCCTTTATAAGGGTCAACGATGTGTCCTTTATAATTTATGTCGTGTCCTTTAGAATTATCGCGGACATTTTCTGACATTTTACTCTGTCCTTTAGAATTATTTACATGTCCGTGAGAAATGTTGTGTCCTTTATGTTCTTGTGTCGTAATGTGCAATGCAACCGCGTTTATAGTAAAGTCGCGGCGCTTGAGATCGTCTTCCAGTTTTTTGCTAAAAGAAACTGCGTCGGGCCGCCGTTTGTCCGAGTATGCCCCCTCCAACCGGTAAGGAGTTACTTCTACCACTTTAACGGTTGGATCATCGGATGCGGTAACTACGCCGACCGTTCCATATTCGTTCTCGTAGAATGTTTCTTTAAATAATTTTTGGATCTCCTCCGGTATAGCATTCGTGGTGATATCCCAATCGGTCGGCTTCCTACCGATAAGAAGGTCACGCACGCATCCGCCGACCAAATACGCCTCAAAACCAGCATTTTCAATGGTTTCGGCAACTACGGCGACTTCTTGTGGAATCTTAAAGGTGTCTGTGTTTTTTGTCATTTTTGTACGCGCCCGCCAAGATTCGAACTTGGAATAACGGTTCCGAAGACCGTTGTGATATCCGTTTCACCACGGGCGCAGTAATTTTATCCAATAATATGCATATAGTAGCGCAAAAAAGAACTTTTGTATTCTCGTTATATTTGCTACTATGCAAAAGACGCGGGTATGGTTTAGTGGCAGAACGCGTCCTTGCCAAGGACGAGATCGGAGTTCGATTCTCCGTACCCGCACATTTTTTTCTAAAAGACAGAACTGGGGATAAGTCGGTGGATATGTGTATAAAGGACAGTATAAAGGACAGAAAGAAAGATATGAGTGTCCATGAGGAAGTGTTGAAAAGTAAAGGTATTTTGTAAAAGACATGGAAAGAGGCAAAAAAGGACATTTGCGGGTGGGGAAGGTGGGGGAGGAAGTGGCGGCAAAATTCCTCGTACAAAACGGGTTTGAAATACAAGCGCGCAATTATTCCAAAAAGTGGGGGGAGTTGGACATTGTGGCGGTGAAGGGCGGCACTCTCCACTTTGTAGAGGTAAAGACCGTATCGTGGGACAGCGCGTGGGAGGGAAGCACAGGGCGTATTGATGTCTATCGGCCGGAAGATAATCTCCACCCGCAGAAGCTCGCGCGCCTTGCGCGAATCGTAGAGACCTACTTGTCGCAAAAGCGGCGGGTGGCGGGGACATCGGGGTGGCAATTTGATGTCGCGGCGGTGTTTCTAGACATGGAGCGACGCGAAGCGCGCGTCAAAATGCTGTGGGACCTCATTCTGCCTGCCCGTTAGTCCATGCTATGATGCCGCGAGACGGGGCGTAGTATAGTGGTAGTATGCATGCTTTGGGAGCATAAGGTCCGAGTTCGATTCTCGGCGCCCCGATGATAGAAAAGACACGCGTCTTAAGAATGCGTGTCTTGTGAGTTTGCTAGAGCGGCAGGAGTAGTTGCCGGCGCGGTCGCCACCCAAAGAATATCTCGCGACCATCCCTTTCACATTCTCGATAGCCGTCTTTACGAAAAAGATTTCTTCCAATAACGCACTCAAAAAGGTGGCGATTATACTGCGCTTGTAACCCTGGCCATTTCTCGGAGCGAACTGGGTCGCGGCGTTCTATACCAAGACACTCCGACAACCGGTAGAGCTTTGGGTTGCTGAAGTTCAACTCCTCGGCAAGACAGCGCATCGCGCC
>CAYTVT010000041.1:0-5080 GCA_964441855.1 uncultured Candidatus Saccharibacteria bacterium
CCTGCATCGTGCGCTTTGTAGCGCTTGGTTACCCGCATATACTTTTTGTACTTCGAGTGCTTCACCAACCGATGCACCGCCACCACAACGGTGTCTTTCATTTTGACGGATACAACCACACCTTTAATGGTGCGGATGCGCTTTTCTGTTGTTTGGTTATTTTCCATATATAAAAATATAAGTCAAGTTTTAGCGGGCGACCACTTTTGTTTTCACGGGCAGTTTTGTGCCCGCTTTGCGAAGCGCTTCCATCGCCGCTTCAGGCGAGATGCCGTCTACCTCAAACAAGACGCGCCCCGGGCGCACTTCCACCTCGTACCCTTGCGGGTCGCCCTTGCCCTTGCCCATGCCGACTTCGGGCGGCTTCGCGGTAAAGGGGCGGTCGGGAAAGATGCGAATCCAGATTTTGCCGGTTTTGCCCGCCTCGCGCGAGGCGACCTTGCGCGCCGCCTCTATCTGGTTCGAGCGGATGCGCCCCGACGATAGCGCCTTTAAACCGAACGAGCCGAACGACACTTCGGTGCCACGCGTATCAAAGCCGCCGCGCTTTTGGTTTCGGCGCATCGTGTGCCACTTGCGGTATTTAACTTTTTTAGGCAGTAACATAGAAATTATTTTCGCTGACTTTTATCGGCAAAAATATCACCCTTGTAAATCCACACCTTAATACCGATGTCGCCGTACGGCAGCACCGCGCGCTCGCGCGCGAAATCAATGTCGGCGCGGAGCGTTTGCAGGGGCACGCGGCCTTTCATCATGTCTTCCGAGCGCGCCATCTCTGCGCCGCCAAGCCGCCCGCCGAGGTACACCTTCACTCCCTTGACCTCGCGGTTCGCCATCACCTTCTCTATCGTCTGCTTCATCACGCGGCGAAAGGGCATGCGCTTTTCCAACCCTTCGGCGATCATCTGTGAGACGATCGCGGCGCTCCCCTCCGGAGAACGCACCTCCTCAATGTCTACGCGCATGTCCTCTTTGCTCATTGCCTTTTTGCGGCGCAAGTGTTCGAGCAAGTCATTTTTGAGCTTCACCGCTCCCTCACCGCCGCGGCCGACCAAAAGCCCGGGCCGCGCGGTCTTCACAATAACGCGAAACTTTTTGGCGCCGCGCTCTATTAAAACATCCGACACATGAAGGCCGCGCAATCGCTTGGCTAGGAACGCGCGAATAATAATGTCGCGACGGAGTGTGTCGCGGTACGCGGCACCAGTGCCGAACCATCGGCTCTTCCAGTCGCGGATAATGCCGATGCGGTGCGCGTAGGGGTGGACGGTGTGAGACATGGCTGATTTTTAATGAGCGGAGCGAATATAAAAATCGCCACCCCGCTGCATTTTCACTGATAGTATATAAATCGGTATTGTTAAACGAGAACACTCAAACTAACATACTGGGTAATAAAGTAAAGATTTGTGAAAATGAGGCGGGGTTCTCGAAAAACATACTCACTTCGTTCGTTGTTTTTCGGAAAGTACCAGCGTAATTTTACTCGTGCGCTTTAAAATCTGGTACGCCGAGCCGTGCGCGCGTGGCATCTGCCGTTTTAGCGTCTTCCCGCCGTTGACCTGAAGATTCCCGACAGTAAGCCCTGCTATGTCGGTGGCGCCGGAGTTCTCGGCATTCTTCGCCGCGCTCTCTAAAAGCTTTTTGAGCGGGAGCGCCGCCGCCTTTGGCATAAACGACAAAATGGCGCGCGCCTCGGCAACGGACTTCCCGCGTACTGCGTCCGCCACGCGCCGCACCTTGCGCGGCGACATCCGCAAATTATTGAGAACTGCCTTCATGTTATTTTTTGGCTTCTGACGCGGCCTTGGCGGCTTGAGCGGACGCCACTTCTGCCTCCTTCGCCTTCGCCTCTTGGTCTTTCTGCATCTTGCCGCCATGCTTCACAAACTTGCGCGTCAAGGAAAACTCGCCGAACCGATGGCCGACCATATCTTCGGTAACGAGCACTTCGGGAAAGTCCCTGCCGTTATGTACGAGAAACTTGAAACCGACCATCTCGGGAGAGATGACCGAGTAGCGCGCCCAGAGCTTCACGGGCGGCGTGTTCTCTGGCTTCTTGCCCGCGATTTTCTTCACAATACGCGGGTCAACGAACGGTCCTTTGGATACAGAACGCGACATACCAATATAAAACGCCCGCAGGGAGCGTTCTGAAATACTAGCAAAACTGGGGTAATTGTCAAACCAATCCGGAAAATGGCTACTCGGCAAGCGTTAGAAGGAGCATGAGGCCGAAACCGGCAAGCATGGCGGCGAGGTGCGCGAGTGTGCGGCGCCCGCCGGATGCTTTGCGCAATTCCGGCACGAGGTCGGCTCCAGCAATGTAGATGAACGCGCCAGCAGTAAACGCCATCGCGAGAGGTACGAGCCCCTCCACACGCTCACCCAAAAGGAATACGGCAAAAAGCCCGATGAACGCGGAAAGCGCCGAGAGGAAATTCCACAGAAGCGCCCTGCCGCGGCTCCAGCCCGCGTGAATCAAGAGCCCGAAATCGGCTATTTCTTGGGGAATCTCGTGGAGCACGACAGCAATGGTCGTCGCAATACCGACAGGGATGCCGGCGAGGAAGCTTGCGCCGATAATAACGCCATCAACGGCGTTGTGTGCAAAGTCAGCCGCCAAGACAAGCGGCCCGAGCGCGCGCGGCGCGTGCGCGTGCGCAGTGAGCGTTTCGCGCGACTCCTCGTGCGCCCCGTGGGTGTGGTGCCACGCGAAAAACCGTTCCAGTGCAAAAAAAACAAGGATGCCCGCAAACACAGAGATGCCGGTCGCCACCGCGCCGGCACGCTCAAACGCTTCAGGAATCAAATGCAAAAAGGCGTCGCCAAAGAGCGAGCCGACTGCGAGTGCAACGAGCACAAAGATAGAGCGCCGAAGCGCCGCATCGCGGAGCGAGAGCGCGCCCACCCCCACAAGCGATACGACGCTCACCACCCCGACTGCCCCAAGCGCATAGAGCCATTCAGTTGCCATGCCCGCAGTATAACGACAAATGTGATAGCATACAAAAACAATGGAATTGCACGGTGATATGAGCGTTCATTTCCGCCTCACCGAAGCGCAGAGGCGCGGGCTGAAGAAGCTCGGCATTCGGACAGTAGGGGACCTTCTGTACCACTTCCCCTCCCGCTACGGGCACCTCGCGTCAATGCAAACCATCTCGGCGTTAGAGGGGGGCAAGGGCGCCGTCGTGTATGGGCGCATTGCGGGGCTCAAAGCGAGCAAAGCATTCCACTCAAAGATGACGCTCGCGGAGGGAACTCTTGCAGATGACACCGGCAAGATAAAATGCGTCTGGTTCAACCAGCCCTACCTTGCAAAGATGATGCAAGATGGGGCACTCGTGCGTGTTGAGGGCAAGGTATCACAAAAACGAAAAGAGGGTGGCGGACTGTATTTTTCTAATCCGAAAATAGAGCGGGTAAGCGCCGTACCAGTGGGCGAAGCATCGCTCTTTGGCGACGCTGGCGACGCACACCACCTTCACCCCGTCTACCCTGAAACGCGTGGCGTCACGAGCAACTGGCTCTTCCACGCCGTACAAAAAGTGCTGAAGTCCGGCGCGCTCCGCGATGTGGAAGACCCAATTCCGCCCGACTTGCTCAAAAGGTATTCGCTCCCGAGCCGCATCAGTGCGCTCGTCTGGATACATGCGCCGAAAAAAGAAGTCGATGCGCGCGTGGCGCGCAAGCGTTTTGCGTTTGAGGAAATCTTTCTCATCCAACTAGAGCGGCAGAAGGAGCGCGCGCTTCTCCTGCACGAGCCGTCGTTTGTGATAGAAAAAACGGAGAATGAAATAGCGCGCTTTACCAAGCGGCTCCCCTTTCCGCTGACCGGCGCGCAAGAACGCGCCATACGCGCCGTGGTAAGCGACTTCAGAAAAGGCGTCCCAATGGCGCGCTTGCTAGAAGGTGATGTGGGGAGCGGTAAGACGGCAGTCGCCGCGGCGACTGCCTACGCAGTCATTGCTTCCCGGCCAGAGGGGCAGAACTTCGGTACTTTGCAAGTCGCATATATGTGCCCCACCGAAATCCTTGCCAAACAGCAATTTGAGAACTTCATTTCTTTTTTCGCGCACCTACCAATTAACATCGGCCTCATTACTTCATCGGGGTGCCGCAAGTTCCCCTCCAAAGTAAACCCGCACGAGGCGACCGATATCTCGCGCGCGCAACTCTTGAAATGGGTGGCGGGCGGCGAGATCGCCGCGCTCGTCGGCACGCACGCGCTTATCCAAAAGTCCGTGCGCTTCAAGCATCTTGCCTACGCGATTATAGACGAACAGCATCGTTTCGGGATTGCCCAACGCAAGGCGCTGGTGCATAAGGAGAAAAGAGTGCCGCATCTCTTGTCTATGACGGCAACCCCAATACCGCGCACGCTTGCACTTACCATCTACGGCGACTTGGACTTGACGCTTTTGGACGAAATGCCGCCCGGGAGAAAGCCGATTGTGACGGAAATAGTGCTCCCTACCGACCGGCGCGCCACCTACGAGAAAATACGGCACGAACTCAAAAACGGGCGACAGGCATACATCATTACGCCACGCATAGAAGAACCCGACACGACCAAAGAGTTTGCCGTGCAGGCAAAGTCGGCAAAAACGGAAGCGAAGCGGCTCAAAGCGGAAGTGTTCCCAGAATATGAAATTGCCGTGCTTCACAGCAAACTCAAAGACACAGAAAAAGAGCGCGTGATGGAAGAATTTAAGGACGGAAAGATTCACATCTTGGTTGCAACATCTGTCGTGGAAGTCGGCGTCAATGTCCCGAATGCGACCGTTATCGTGATAGAGGGCGCGGAGCGCTTCGGGCTCGCACAACTCCACCAACTGCGCGGGCGAGTGCTCCGCAGTTCCAACCAAGCGTATTGCTTTGTGTTCGCCGAAAGCGCAGGTGAAAAGACCCAAGAGCGCCTAAGAGCGCTTTGGCAAGCAAAGAACGGATTTGAGCTGGCGGAGTACGATTTAGCGCAGCGCGGTGCCGGAGCCCTCTCGGGGCGCGAGCAGTGGGGTGTGTCTGATATTGCGATGGAAGCGCTTCAGAATCTGAAAATGGTAGAGGCGGCCCG
>CAYTVT010000042.1:0-4957 GCA_964441855.1 uncultured Candidatus Saccharibacteria bacterium
CTCTGTCCGGCGCCGTCGCGCCTCCCAAGTTTCCGCTCGGCACGCCCCTCAACGAGTTTTGCATTAATTGGTAGCCGTCGCATTCCACAGCGCATATCCGTTTTCGTTTTCCGCGTACGAAACCCCGCGATTTTCTAGATATTTGCGCAGTTCCGTAAGCGCGTCTCCAAGGCGAGGCCCTGCGCTAAAGTAACGAGCGGCGCTTGAAACGGTTTTAATAGGGTCATCAAATGCCGCACCCATGCCGCGCACACTCTCGCTGAGCTCCATTGCCGCATTGGCGGCGCGCAGGTGTGAGGCGAGCGCGCCCTCGGGGGCTCGTATGCGCGCAAGGTCTCTCCCCATCGCGCCGTACGCGAGTGAAATTGGAGTAAGGTTTGCAAGGTCTAGTCGCGCCGTTTCGGGATTTTCGTCTTGTATTGCGCGTTCAAAAATTGTAATTTCGTTCTCTCGCCCCGGCCACGGCTTTTTTAGTACGGCGCCTAAGGCGCCTCCATACGCGCGAAGCAAGGACGCGCTTTCATCGGCAAATACCCCAATATCTTTCGCGGTAAAGATTTTCGGGCTTTCCTCGGGGACGCTTGCCGATACCGTGTCTATTATGTTCGCGATTTCATTCTGCGAGAGCGGCAGGCCCTCCTGCCGCGTGGAGAGGTAGGTGGCGAAGAGTTCGCGCGCCAGGCGCTCCGTGTCGGTGGTCGGCGTTTTTGCTTTTGGATTTATTTTTGTCGCGGCGGCGACAGCATCCAGCATATCTCCCGGGCCGGCGATAAGCGGGTTCCGCCCGTTTTTTATTTCTTCAGCATCAGTCACGCCGTCTCCGTCTGTGTCTGAATGGTCAGGGTCGGTGCGCCAGAGTTCCTCCTCCCAATCCTTCAAGCCATCGCGGTCGCTATCGGCAATAAGCGCGGCGGAGCCGAGCGCCGCCGCGGGTGCTTGCTCTGCCGGCGCGATGTGTTCGCCCGTATTGCGATACTCCGAATACGCAAAGAAGCCGCCGAGTGCGGCGAGAAGTACGATTGCAGACATGGTAATGGCGCGCGTGGTCATACTCGCAAGTATAGTATACTAAATATATGATGCTCCGCGCGTGTATCGCCGTTTTTTTGTGTGTTATAGCGATTCCAATCGCTCACGCCGATGGGTGGCGCTTTGCGCGCGAGCTCAAGCTCGGCTCGCGTGGCCCCGATGTCTTTGCGCTCCAGAAAGTATTAAATAAGAACGCCGCAACGCGCGTTGCCGATGCGGGCGCTGGCTCACCGGGCAAAGAAACTAATTATTTTGGCGAAGGAACCGCGCGCGCCGTTGCGGCGTTTCAGCGGAAGAACGCAATCGCAAAAGAAAACGGCTTCGTAGGAGCACTTACATTGTCGGTGTTGAATGGGCAGATCGCTCGGAATACACAAACATCAACCCCCTCTCCGCTCGGAAGCGGCTTCTCCCCCTTAACCAAGGGGGAGATACAGAGGGGGTTGGAACTCCCCACTCCTCCGCATCCCAACGCTCGCAATCTGGAGCAATTTTTGGGAATAGTAAAACAGGTCGGTACGGAGCAAGGGCGCCAGGCAGGAGATTTGGAATCGCTGACGAATGATATGCGGGCGCTCGCACTTGCAACAACGACCAATTTCCTCGCGCGGTTTGTCAGCGAGTCGCGGGCCAATATACGCACGGTTTCTTTTGGGTCGTCGTTTGCACACCGGATCGCGGCTTTGTTCCAGAAGTTCACGGATGCGCTTTTGCCGCGGGCGGACGCGCAAATACCGGCGTTTGGCGGCATGGTGGTGTATGTCTTCCCCTGCACCTGTAGCGGCAACTGGCTCGTTGGCATGGTGCCGCTTTCCGTGCCGCCACTCACGCTCATGACGCACTACACCGGCTCGCAAGCATTTCTTAATTTCAATGCGCCCTTCACTTTATTCATGCTTGGCCAGTATATCCCCGTTGGAGCGCCTTGCTTAATGTATGCTGTACTTGCCTGCTTTCCACTTCCCTCGCAAGCGCAAACAGCCCCCATGCTCGGAACCTCATAATGCGCATGCGATGCATTTCCACTGCTCGAGAGTAACATTTTCCGCTCGTGCGTTTGCGGCAATGCCGCAACGCACAAGTGCTTCTTTTTGTATGCCAAGATTTGATGCGAGCAGTTTGCGCGGATGGGCGAAGCCGCGTTTGAGGATGGAGAAGAACTTTTCTTCAGAGAGCCCGCTAAAAAACTCTTTTGAAATGTGTTCAATCGCGAGAATCGCCGAATCCACTTTCGGCGGTGGAGAAAAAGAAGACGCGCCGACCGTCCCGAGGTAGCGCGGCGTGCCGTAGCATCTAACACTCATAGAAAGAATTGACTCTTTGCTTGCCCTGCGTAGCTTCGGCGAAGCAGGGCCGCCTACAATTCTTCTCGCCACTTCTTTCTGCAGAAGCAAAACCATCATATTCGGTTGCGCCTTGCTCTGCAGAAATTTCCGCAAAAATTGTCCGGTGATGTAGTACGGGAGATTGGCGACAATTTTGTAGGCGCTAGGCGTTAGGTTATAGGCGCTAGGCGAGAAAGCAAGAATATCTTGCTCCGCAAGTATCAGTTTCTGCGATGCAATCTCTCGCGCAAACTTCTCGCGCAGAAGCGGCATCAGCCGCGCGTCTTTCTCAACAGCAACAACTGTGCCGGCGCGTTCCAAAAGAAGCGCGGTCAAAGCGCCGTCGCCAGGGCCCACTTCCAGTACCGTGTCGGCGGGTGAGAGCCGCGCCGCATCTGCAATGCGCTGAAGGACTTCTGTATCGCGCAAGAAATGTTGCCCGAGTGATTTTTTTGCACGCATGAAATGTGCAAAACTCGTTGGGGAACATACCGAGCGGGAACTTGGGAGGCGCGACGGCGCCGTACAGAGAAAATCTTTAGCAAAAGATTTTCGTGTCCCGCGAGGTGTGTTCCGAGAAAGAGTTTTGCTGTGCCGTATCAGTGTCTAGCAATTCTTCCGGAATGTCAAAGATAAACTCTGAAGGGAGATTTGCCTGCCGCGAACCAAAAACGCTCCGCATCCCCGCATACGAGAGATACACCTTTTTCCGCGCGCGCGTGAGCGCCACATAAAAGAGCCGCCGCTCCTCTTCGGCTTCTTCCGCCGTGACGCTTTCGGCAAACAATCGCGCGTGTGGGAAGAGCCCGTCTTCAAGTCCGGTGATAAACACGGCATCAAATTCCAAGCCCTTCGCCGCATGCACCGTCATAAGGCGGACGGCGTTTTTTTCTTCTTTTAATTCATCTTGGTCGCTCTGGAGCGCGGCGTCTTGCAGGAATACTTCTACAAGCGCGCCGCGCTCCCCCTCCCGCGCATCGTAGCGCCGCGCAAAGACAATGAGTTCGCGGATGTTTAAGAGCCGTTCTTCGCCTTCCTCCCCCCCATCGCGGAGCGCCTGCTCCAATCCGCTTGCGTTTAAGATATAGGTAATGGCGGCAGAGAGCGGCTCGCGCTCCAGTTTTTCTTTTATGCGCGCAAGGAACGCGCGGAGCGCCGAGAGCTTTTGGCGCATGGCGTTTGGGAGTTCCCTCTCTCGCCCCGCGAGTATTTTAAGGAGCGTTACTTTGCCGATGCCCCGTGTTGGGACATTCACGATGCGCGCAAAGTCGGTTGTGTGTGCGAGTTCTGCTCCCGCGCCTGCCTGTTGGTAGGCAAGGCGGACATAGGCAAGCATGTCCTTCACTTCCCTCCGCTCAAAAAAGCGGATGCCCACCACCTGATACGGAATGTCTGTATTCATAAACGCCTCTTCCAGCGCGCGGCTTTGGAAGTTGGCGCGGAACAAGACGGCAATTTCCTTTGGGGGCGTGCCGCGTGCGATGAGCTCGCTTGCTGTTTCCGCAACCCATTGCGCTTCGTGCGCTTCGTCTAACCCCGCAAAAAGCACCATGCGCTCCCCCTTCCCGTTTTTGGTAAACAGCGTTTTGGGGAGGCGATGCTTGTTTTTCTCAATCACCTGATTGGCGGCGGTTAGAATCGTTTGCGTGGAGCGGTAATTTTCTTCAAGCGTTACCACTTTTGCATTCGGCCAATCGCGCTCAAACCCAAGGATGTTTTTCATACTCGCCCCGCGCCACTGGTAGATGTTTTGGTCTACATCGCCCACCACTGCGATATTTTTGTGCCCCTCGGCAAGCAGGCGCGCGAGCTCATACTGCACGCGGTTTGTGTCCTGATATTCGTCTATATGCATATACCGCCAGAGGGTTTGATAATGCGCGCGGAGCGCCGTTTCTTTTTGAAGTAAGAGTTTCGTTTTGAGGAGCAGGTCGTCAAAGTCCACTGCCTTTTCTTCGGCAAGCGTTTTTTCGTACGCATCCCACACGCGCGATACGATGCGGGGGAAGAAGTCGCTCGCTTCAAGAGCAAACTCATCTGCCGTTACTCCCTCGCCTTTTTGGCGGCTGATAGCGCCGAGAATCTTCGGCGGCTCAAAGTTTTTGGGGTCAAAGCCCGCCGCTTTGGTGGCGTTCTTCACGGCGCGAATGGAATCGTTGCGGTCAAAAATCGTAAATCGGCGTGGAAGTCCGGCAAGCTCTGCATGGTCGCGGAGCAAACGCGCTCCGAGCGAATGGAAGGTGCTGACCAAAGGGTAGGCGTTGGGCGCTTGGTCGTAGGCGCTCGGCAGATTGGCGCGCAAAAGAGACATAACGCGTTCGCGCATCTCTTGCGCGGCTTTGTTGGTGAAGGTGATGGCAATAATTGACTCGGGAGCAACGCCGCTTTTGATAAGGTGGAGGATGCGGTGTGCAATGACGCGCGTCTTGCCCGCTCCCGCGCCGGCGATAATCAAAAGCGGCCCGTCGCGGTGCTCTACCGCCTCGCGCTGGCGGGGGTTAAGTTGGTCTAAGTGCGACATTCGGAAAATATAACACACAAAATTCTTATTCGGGGCATGCCCGCTCAACGAATTTTGTGTTTGCAAAACAAAAGCCCGCATT
>CAYTVT010000043.1:0-4943 GCA_964441855.1 uncultured Candidatus Saccharibacteria bacterium
GGCTCCCCGGGTAGGATTCGAACCTACGACCAATCGCTTAACAGGCGACTGCGCTACCACTGCGCCACCGGGGAATAATGTGCCGATTATATCGCCTTCGCGCGCCAAGTTCAATGGTGTGGTATTCTGCGAAATAAGGTGTACCTATGACGCGAAAAGCAAAAAATGTTTTTGTGGGGCTCTCGGGCGGGGTGGATAGTTCCGTCTCTGCCGCACTCCTTAAGGAAGCTGGGTACGAAGTAATCGGCGTGTTTATCCGCGTTTGGCAATCCTTCTTCGCTAAAGCTACGAAGGACAAGCCTGATTTTTTCACACAATGTACCGTAACCGATGACAGATTAGATGCGATGCGCGTCTCGGCGGCGCTCGGCATTCCGTTCCGCGAATTGAATCTGGAAAAGAAGTATAAAAAAGAAGTGGTGGATGAAATGATTCGCGAGTACCGCGCTGGACGCACGCCCAACCCCGATGTGTCGTGCAACCGTTTCATTAAGTTTGGCGGGTTTTACGATTGGGCGCTCCAAAACGGGGCGGATTTTGTCGCGACGGGGCACTACTCGCGCGTAGAAAAAGTCAAAAGTCAAAAATCAAAAGGCAAAAGTACAAGTCAAAATTCAAAATTGGATGAGTATAACCTACTGGCGGGAAAAGATACCAACAAAGACCAATCTTATTTCTTGTGGCAAATAAGAAAGGAACAACTGCCGCATATTTTGTTTCCGGTAGGCAATATGACAAAGCCCGAAGTGCGAAAACTCGCAAAGAGGTTTGGGCTACCGACAGCGGAGAAAAAGGATTCGCAAGGGCTTTGCTTTGTGGGCAAAGTGGATATGAAAGAGTTTTTATCGCACTACTTGCCGCAAAAGAGAGGGAAGGTTTTGGGTGAAGACGGCGCGGTGGTCGGCGAACACGACGGCGCCGTCTTTTACACAATCGGTGAGCGTTTGCTCGGAAGGTATGTGGTTGAAAAAGACCTCCAGAAAAATATCGTCACTATTTCGTCTAAAAATGCGGCGGGAGCGTTGCCGCACGCGCAATCCGAAGTCGTCTTGGAACAGTGCAACTGGCTTGCCGAACCGAAAGCGGGGGAGCGGTACGCGGCGCGCACCCGCTACCGCCAGCCGTTGCAGCCCTGCACATTAGCAATAAGAAACGATCGTGGCTTAATGCTTGCTCGCCATGCGTCTGTGCGTTTTGAATCGCCTCAAACCGTCGCTCCCGGCCAATCGCTCGTCGTTTACGATGTGGATGTGGTGCTTGGCGGTGGTGTTATACTGTAGCAATGCACGATGATGTTTTTGTCGTAAAGGCAGACGGGACGCGGCAGGCGTTTGAGCCGGCGAAATTGCGCGCGTCGCTCGCGAAGGCAGGCGCGTCGGAGGAAGTGGGCGAGAAGGTGGCGCGGCACATTGCGCAAGAAATAAAAGACGGGATGAATACTGGCGACATTTACCACCACGCCTTTGAGCTTTTGCGGAAAATGGAACAACCCGTCGCGACGCGCTATTCGCTGAAGCGCGCTTTGGCGGCGCTCGGGCCCACCGGGTTCCCGTTTGAGCATTTCATTGCCGATATTTTCAAAGCAAAAGGGTTTGAAGCGGTGACCGACCAAATCGTGCAGGGCAAATGCACGAGCCACGAAATGGATGTGGTCGCGTGGAATGGCGAGAAGCTTCTTATGGCTGAGGCGAAGTTCCACCACGAGTTTGGCATGAAGTCGGATGTGAAGGTGGCGCTCTATATTAAAGCGCGGTTTGACGACCTCTCTAGCCAAAAGTTTTCCTACGGCGGGAAGGAACGGCCGCTCGCCGAAGGGCTCCTTATTACCAACACGCACTTTACCGATAAAGCAATTGAATATAGCAAATGCGCGGGCGTGCGGCTTATTGGTTGGAATTACCCCGCGCGCGGCAATCTGCACGACCTTATTATAGAAAGCGGGGTGTACCCACACCCGTATCATGTCTGATTTTTATAAACCGCATCGGCGGGCAGAGTGGAACTACGGGGGACCGAATTGGAAGCTCTCGCGTTCAAAGATAGACCTCTTTTTGGAATGCCCGCGCTGTTTTTTCGTAGACAACAAGCTTGGCGTGGCGCGGCCGCCGGGGTTTCCGTTTTCTCTAAACAGCGCGGTAGACAAATTGCTGAAAAAAGAATTTGACGCGCACCGCGCGAAGGGGAGCGCACACCCCTTGATGCAAAAATACAACATAGACGCGGTGCCGCTCAAGCATCCGAAATTGGAGGAGTGGCGCGACTCCTTGCGCGCGGGCGTCTCCTTCCGCCACGCTGGGACTGGCTTTCTCGTTCGCGGGGGCGTGGATGATGTGTGGGTGCGGCCGGGCGGTGAGCTCATTATTGTTGACTACAAGGCGACCGCAAAAGACGGCGAGGTAAACTTGGACGCGGAATGGCAGGACGGCTACAAGCGGCAGATGGAAGTGTACCAATGGCTCTTCCGGCAAAACGGATTCAATGTGTCGGACACGGGCTACTTCGTGTATGTAAACGGCAAGACCGACCGCGAAGCGTTTGATGCACGGCTGGAGTTTGATGTGTCGGTGATTCCGTACCAGGGCAAAACCGACTGGGTAGAGCCGGCGCTTCTCAATATAAAAAAGTGTTTGGACGGGGACGCGCTCCCTGCGCCCGCTTCGTGGTGCGACTATTGCACCTACCGCAAAGCCGCGGCGGAGGCGTCTGCACCCGCGTCGTCAGTTGAAAAAGCTACGAAAACTCCGCTCCATGAAAAACCGACGCTCTTTTAATGAACGCGTATTCGCGGTTGTTATGAACAATGATGCATTGGTGCGGTATTTGAAGGAAGAGGTGCGGGTACTTGCAACCGCTCGGTTAGAACAAGCGTTCCGCACGATAGACCGCGCGCATTTTGTGCCGAAGAAGTTGCGCGAAGAGGCGTATGCAGATGATGCGCTACCGATTGGGTTTGGAGCGACTATCTCCCAACCGACCACGGTGGCATTTATGCTGGAAAAGTTGAGGGTGAAAGAGGGGCAAAAAGTATTGGATATCGGAAGCGGCTCGGGGTGGACGACGGCGCTCCTCGCGCACTTGGTCGGCCCGAAGGGAAAGGTTACGGGACTTGAAGTCGTTCCCGAGCTCGTCGCGCTCGGACGGAAAAACCTCGCGGCAGTATCCTCCTACATTCCTAGGAATGTAGGAATAAGGCAGGCAAGGCGAGGGGTAGTTGGGTTGCCGGAGGAGGCGCCGTTTGACCGGGTTTTGGTTTCGGCCGCGGCGCAGGAAGTTCCGCAGGAACTGTTGAAGCAACTAAAACCCAACGGCGGGCTTGTTATCCCTGTCGGCGCGCCGCACGAAATGCAAAAAATCGTCCGCATTCACAAAAAACGGAACAACGCACTAGAACTTGAAGAATATCCAGGATTTGTCTTTGTGCCGTTACAATAATTTTTTTGTGGTATAGTAGGGCGCATGGCTGTTACGGTTGCTGACATACGCGAGAAGTTTCTTCAGTTTTTTGAGGCGCGGGGACATACCATCGTCCCCAGTGCGCCCTTGATGCCGAAGGATGACCCGTCGGTACTCTTTACGACGGCGGGCATGCAGCAATTTAAGCCCTATTATACGGGCGCGAAGAACGCGCTCGCGGACTTCGGCTCAAAAAATGTCGTTTCGGTGCAGAAGTGCATTCGAACTTCGGATATAGATGAAGTGGGAGATGAGATGCACCTTACTTTTTTTGAGATGCTCGGCAATTTTAGTTTTGGCGGGTACGGGAGGAAAGAGGTGATAGAGTACGCATACGATTTTATTACCAAAGAACTTGAGCTGCCGATCGCGCATGTAACCTTTTTCAATGGGAGCGAGCAGGTGCCGCGCGACAATGAATCGGAAAAAGCGTGGCGGGAGCTTGGTATCCCCGCCAAAAACATTCGCGAGGAGGGCGCGGATGTGTTTTGGGGCCCGACGGGGGACGCTGGGCCGTGCGGCCCGACGACGGAAATTTATTGTACTGACGCACGGGGCAAAGATGTGGAGATTTGGAATATTGTGTTTAACGAATACTTCTGCAATGGCTCACGCGAACAGTTGGACAATGGCGAAGAGAAGCTTACCAAACTCCCATTCCTTGGTATTGATACCGGCATGGGGCTGGAGCGCCTCGCCGCGATTGTGCAGAAAAAGCAGAGCGTGTATGAGATAGACGAAATGGCGCTTTTCGCAAAACACATTTTGCAAAGTCCTCGGAAACGCTCGGGTCTCTTCAATGAGACCACTCGCTCCAGACATTTGCAAAATGTGTTTTGCGAACGCGTTGTGATTGACCACACGCGCGCGGCAAAAGAGCTTCTTGCAGAAGGAGTCGCGCCATCAAATGTCGGACAGGGATATGTGTTGCGCCGGCTTATCCGCCGCGCGATTATGCACGCCGACAAAGTCGGCGCGCCCGTAGATGCTGCGTTTCGGGAAGAAGAGGCGCAGTTTCGGAAAACGCTCGCAGCCGGATTAAAAGCATTTGAGAAGCTTTCTGCACACGACATATCGGGGAAGGATGCTTTTTTGCTTTTTTCTTCCTACGGCTTTCCGATAGACATGACAGTGGATTTGGCAAGAGAACGAGGGCTCGCCGTTGATAGAGAAAGTTTTGAAAAAGAGCTAGAAAGACACAAAGAGACCTCGCGCGCCGGAGCGGAAAAGAAGTTTAAAGGCGGGCTTGCGGATACGAGCGAGATGTCCGTGAAGTACCACACGGCGACACACCTTCTGCACCAAGCGCTCCGCGATGTGTTGGGGCGCGAGGTACAGCAGAATGGGAGCAACATTACGCCCGAGCGTTTGCGTTTTGACTTCGCCTTTCCGCGCAAGCTTACGGATGATGAAAAGCAAAAAGTTGCGGACATGGTGAACGAGAAAATCAAAGCCGATCTGCCGGTGCACAAAGTAACGCTTTCGCTTGC
>CAYTVT010000044.1:0-4837 GCA_964441855.1 uncultured Candidatus Saccharibacteria bacterium
TATTCCCGTGCATCACCAAAACGAAATCGCGCAAAGCGAGGCCGCCTATGGCGGCCCGCTCGCCCGCTACTGGCTCCATAGCGAGTTTGTGAATGTTGCTGATGGTTCAAACCCCGCCGCGCAGGGCTCTGGCGGGGTTAAGAAAATGGCAAAGTCAGAAGAGAATTTTTTGACGCTTCGTACGCTCGCCGAAAAAGGTATTCACCCGCTCGCGTACCGCTACCTGCTTTTGCAAACGCACTACCGCTCTCCGCTCGCTTTTTCGTGGGCGGCGCTCGCGGCGGCGCACGCGGGGTATGTGAATCTGCTCGCAAGTTTTGCGCGCCTTGCCGACGAAAGCGGCTCGCCAGAAAAAATAACAGCGACAGAAGACGACTTGGATACGCCCGCGCTTGCCGCGCACCTTTCTGGTTGGCTCAAAACAAAAAACAAAAAGGCGATTTTAGATGCAGACCGTATTCTTGGTTTGGATATAGAAAACCAAGCGCGTGCACTGCAAAAAGAAACGGCGGATGTTCCGGAAGAAATAAAGAAGATTCTAGCGGCGCGCGAAGACGCGCGCCGCGCGGGCGACTTCGCGCGCGCCGACGCGCTCCGCGCCGACATACAAAATGCTGGCTTTGAGGTTCTCGATACCGACGAAGGTCCCGTTGTGCGCAAATCCGTTGTCCACATCCCTTCTTGACGCAAAAAATGGGGGTGCTACACTGGGTTTAACACTGATAGGTTCGCACCACGAACCGAGTCGGGTACCAAAGAGAGAGCCCTGCGCACGCAGGGCCTTTTCTTTTTTGCTATACTTTCTTTCGTGGACCCTTGTCGTTTGGAAAATACACAAGGCGAGGTAGTTGCTGTGTTGGGATACGCCATCGTATAAGTCGTATCATGACGACTCATGAGACCATAACAAAGATTCCGTTTCTCACCCCGCACATATCAGCGATGATATGTGCGGGTTTTTCTTTTGCGGTCGCTGTTGCTGGATTCTTCCATTAACATCCGATCGCACACTAATGGAAAAATGCACCCTCCACTCCTTACGCACAGGTAATCACCACCACGCAAGACGCGCGCGGATGGCGGCGTGTTACCATAGAGCGCTATGGCGACCGAGCTCCGCATCCCGCCGCAAAATATAGACGCCGAGAAAGCACTTCTCGGTTCGGCAATGCTCCGCACCGACACGCTCTCGGAGGTGCTGGATATTCTCCCGCCCGAAGCATTTTATGTAGAAAAGCATCGGCTCATTTGGAAGGTGATGTTGGAGCTTTTCGGCAAGAACGCGCCGATAGACCTGCTCTCCCTTTCGTCGCGGCTCAAAGAAAAAGAATTGTTGGAAAGTGTGGGCGGCGCAAGCTACATTGCCGAGCTTGCGGGCGTCGTGCCCTCTGCCGCGAACGCGCGCCACTATGCGGAGCTCATTGCAAAGAAGCACCTCATGCGCTCGCTCATTTCTGCGGCGGAGCACATAGAGGGGCTTGGCTACGATGAAGAGCAGGAGGTGGACGCGGCTCTGGATGCGGCGGAAAAAAAGGTCTTGGAAATCGGCAAGCGCGGAGGTACGCATTCGTTTCTAGAGCTCAAAGACACGCTCGCCGAAGCGTGGGAGCGGCTAGACCGCCTCCACAAAACGGGCGAGGGACTCCGCGGCATCCCGACCGGATTCAAAGAAATTGACGCCAAGCTTTCGGGTTTGCAAAAGTCGGACCTGATTATTCTCGCGGCGCGCCCTTCTATGGGCAAGACCTCCTTGGCGCTTGACATCGCCCGACAAACCGCGACGCTCCACGGCACCAAGGTCGCCGTGTTTTCCTTGGAAATGAGCTCGCAGCAGCTCGTGGACCGCATGCTTGCCGCAGAGTCGCGGGTGGACGCGTGGCGGCTGCGTACGGGCAAGCTCACGACAGAAGACGAGTTTGCAAAAATCCGCGATTCGTTGGACCGCCTTTCAAAAGCGCCGATTTACATAGACGACCAGCCAAGCGCAAACATTCTGAAAATTCGCTCGGTTGCGCGGCGCATCCGGCACGAGAAGGGGCTTGACCTCATTATCGTGGATTACCTCCAGCTTATGACCCCGACCAATACGCGCATAGACAGTGTCGTCCAGCAGGTTTCTGAAATCTCACGGTCTTTGAAACATCTCGCGCGCGAGCTAGAGGTGCCGGTCTTGACCCTCTCGCAACTGAACCGCAATGTAGAAACGCGCGGCGGCAAACCGCGCCTCTCGGATTTGCGCGATAGCGGCTCCATTGAGCAAGATGCCGATGTCGTGATGTTCATCCACCGCGAAGACAAGTACAAAGCGGAGTCGGACAAGCCGAATATCGCCGAGATTCTTATAGAAAAGCACCGCAACGGGCCGACGGGGAAAGTGGAGCTTTATTTTGATGCCGATAAAGCAACCTTTTTGTCGCTTGAAAAAGGAAGCATGAGTGAATTTTGAGCAAAATAAAGAGCGAAGCGACTATACTTTGCTACAACCCCGCACTATCATCACTTGACGTTTCCTTGCGCACTTATGTACATCTACCACAATAAAATCCGTATTGCCGTAATGAAGATTATCAGTGATGATAGTGCGGGGTGATGATTTTTATAGTCGTTACACTCCTTAAAAATCTATCATGGACACTCTGCACGAACTAACTGAACTCTTCCGTACCTTTCCCGGCATTGGGCCGCGGCAGGCGAGGAGGTTCACCCACTTCTTGCTGGAACGGCCCGAAGCGGCGCGCGCCCTCGCGGACCTCGTGCGCGCGCTCCCAGACACGGCAGTTCGCTGTGCGCTCTGCCGCCGATTTTTTGTCCGCGAGGGCGCACATACCGCGTGCCGCATGTGTCGCTCCGAGACGCGTGACAATAGAACCCTTATAGTCGTCGCGCACGATGTGGATATTGATGCGCTAGAGAAAAGCGGCTCGTATCGCGGACGCTATTTTGTACTGGGAAAAGAAACAAAAGCGCTCTGTGTGCGCGCCGCCGCAGCGGCGAAGGAGGGACTCCGGGAAATTATTCTCGCTCTCTCGGCAAGTCCCGAAGGCGAAGAAATGGCGGAGGCGGCCGCCGACGCGCTCGCTCTGCTCGCGCAGAAACACAGCATCAAAATAACCCGCCTCGGGCGGGGTCTCTCTACCGGCACGGAGCTAGAATACGCCGATGCCGAAACGCTCAAAAACGCCCTCAAAAACCGCCAGTAATTTTGACCTTCATAAACGGCTGGCGATGGCCGCGGAGCTTGAAGTAGCGGCTTTTTGCCTTGTACTTCACGACTTCTATTTTTCGTCCCCGACCGCTCACTACCACCTCCCCTTTTATAGAAGCGCCGGCAAGGTATGGTGCGCCGATGTTCGTTTTTGCTCCATCGTCAGTCAAAAGCACTTTATCAAACACGACATTCTGCCCCTCCTTTGTATCAGGGAGTTTCTCAATAGTCACCGTGTCTCCTTCCGAGACGCGGTACTGTTTGCCGCCGGTCTCTATAATGCTGAATTTCACAAGGAGAATATACTAGCACACTGTAGAAAAAAGAAAAGGGCTTGCGCACGAACGCAAACCCCCATAAACCGTTAATGTACTGTTTTCCGCGACTTCAATGAACGGGGGCAATCACCTCCTTTCTTGTTGGAGGTCATACGCGGAAGAAACAAACGGCTTATTCACCTGCTACTCTACCACATCTGGCTTTTCGAGCGCAAGCGGTTCAAACCCGACCGACGAGCCGGTAATCCGCACAATGTCTTTGTCTATTTTCTTAAACTCCCTCCCCGACGCAGTGTAGTGATTCACGACCGTGCCGAGCGCATTGCCGAGTTTTTGGTGGTATTCCAAGTAACTCCCGAGGTGCTTTTGCAGTTCTTCCACATTTTCGCGAATCGCCACTGCCTGCTCCTCTATCTGGAGCGCTTTGAGGCCCTGGAGTACTGTCTGCAGGTATGCGAGGAACGAAGTCGGCGAGACGATGATGACGCGCTTTTCTTTGAAAGCGTATTCTATAAGGTCGCGCGTGTTGATTTTTACCGTACCTACTTGCGCTACAAGCAGGTCGTAGTAAATCGCTTCGTGCGGGATGAACATAAAGGCGAAGTCCATCGTCCTTTCCGCGGGCTTCACATATTTCGCTGTTTCGTCTATGCGGTTTTTGAGGTCTGCCTTAAACGCTTTCTCTAGCCGCTCGCGCTCGCTCGCGTCTTTCTCTCCCACCAGCCGATTGTAATTTTCTAGCGAAAACTTGGAGTCAATCGGAATGATTTTGTCTTTGACGAATACGACTGCGTCCACAATCGTCCCGTCCTTAAACGGATACTGCATTTGGAAACTCCCGGGCGGGAGCACATTTTTCAAAAGCGTCTCCAGATAGTACTCGCCGAGGATGCCGCGCTGTTTTGGGTTTTTTAAAATATCTTGCAGGTTCTGAAGCTGGTCGGCGAAAGCCACCATCTGCTTGCCCGTTTCTTCCACGCGCGCCACCTTTTCCGTTACTTCTTTTATTTCGTTGATGAAGCGCCCCACGAGCTTTTGCGATTCTGAAAACTGTGTACGCATGGAGTCGCTCATCTGCTTGTTGGTCTCCCCTATCTTCGCATCCACCATGCGGGTCAGCTCATTCATCTGCTGGAGGAGGAGGCGCGAAGAATCATCAGGCGCGCCACGCCGAGCCAAAAGCACCGCAAGCGCGACGACCGCTACCACGAGCACCGCAACGAGAATCCACAGATACATAAAACAAGTATACCATGCTACACTCTCCTTATGTCCCTCCAAACCAGCATCAAGCAAAAAATTACCGAGGCGGCGAAGGCGCGCGACAGCGTGCGGCTTTTGGTACTGCGCGGCA
>CAYTVT010000045.1:0-4648 GCA_964441855.1 uncultured Candidatus Saccharibacteria bacterium
GGCGACTGCCACCCGTTCTACACGGGCACGGAGAAGATAGTAGACACGGCGGGCCGCGTGGAGCGCTTTAAATCAAAACTCGCCAAAGCAGTCGCCAAACCAAAAGCAAAAAAGGCGACAAAGAAAAAATAGATGGATGTAAGTGAATACAAAAAGAATCCGCGCACGGCGCACTTGGCGGAGGCGTTTCTGCGGGTGGAAAAGGAGGAAGCGGAACTCCGCGCGCTTGCGGAGCGCGACCCGAGCGTGAAAGAGCTTGCCGACATCGAGCTCGCGTCGTTTGCCGAGCAAAAGGCGACGCTTGCCGCACAGATGTGCGAGGTTGGAGAAGCGGCGAAAGAAGAAGAGGCATTTCCGAACGAACTCATCTTAGAAGTGCGCCCCGCCGTCGGCGGGGACGAAGCCGCGCTCTTTGCACGCGAGCTTGCCGACCTGTACCGCGCGTTTGCTGAGAAAAGCGGCTGGTCGTGGAGCTCGGTGGATGTTTCCGAAAACGGCATCGGTGGCTACAAAGAGGCCTCATTTGAGGTGAAGGGGAAAGGGTGCTACCGCGCGCTTCGGTTTGAGACGGGGGTGCACCGCATCCAACGCGTGCCGGAGACCGAGAAGGCGGGCCGCGTGCACACTTCTACCGCTTCCGTCGCCATCATGCCCGTGCGCGCGGGTACTCCGTTTGAAATAAACCCCGCCGACCTTGAGGTGGAGTTTTCGCGCGCGGGAGGGAAGGGCGGGCAGAATGTCAACAAAGTAGAAACCGCCGTGCGGGTACTCCACAAGCCCTCTGGGCTTGTGGTGCGCTCTACCGCAGAGCGCAGCCAAAGCCGCAACCGCGAGAAGGCGCTCCACATTCTTTCGGCAAAGTTGGAAGCGCTTACGGCAGAGGCGGAAGCGAAAAAGCACGCGGCCGCGCGGCGCGCGCAGATCGGCACTGGCGACCGGAGCGAGAAGATCCGCACCTACAATATGCTCCAAGACCGCGTTACCGACCATCGGCTCAAGGAATCGTGGCACAACTTGCCCGCCATTTTCGCCGGCGCGATCGGAGATATAGTAGTGGCGTTGGAGCAGGCAGAAAAAGAAGCGGGGAGGCGGGCGGTTTGATTTTCACCCGCGCCCTTGGTACACTTCTCCCTTATGGAAACCGCACCGGAAACAAAGAAAAACGATCCTATTATTGACGCGCTCTTTAAAATTGGCGCGCACTACGGCTACGCCAAGACGCGCCGCCACCCCTCCACAACGCCCTACATTTTGGGGCTGAAGAACCGCGTGGAAATAATTAATGTAGAAAAGACCAAAGAGCTTCTGGAAGCGGCGAAAGTTTTTGTGAAGACGCTCGGCGCGGAAGGAAAGACACTTCTCTTTGTCGGCGGCAAGCACGAGGCGGCAGAGGCAGTGCGGCAGGGGGCTATGGAAACAGGCCAGCCGTATGTCGCCGGCCGCTGGGTCGGGGGTACTCTCACCAACTTTGCGCAGATACGCTCGCGCGTAGACACGCTCTTGGACCTTAAGGGCAAGCGCGAGCGTGGCGAATTGGCGAAATATACCAAGAAGGAGCAGCTCTTGATCGGCCGCGACATAGAGCGGCTGGAAGCGCTTTTTGGAGGGCTTGTGGGGCAGAAAGCACTCCCCGCCGCGCTCTTTATCGTAGACCCGAAAGAAGAAAATACCGCCGCGAGCGAAGCCAAACGCCTCGGCATCCCTGTCGTTGCGCTCGCCAGTTCCGATTGCAACATTTCCGACATTGCGCACCCCATTGTCGCAAACGATGCGTCTATGGGGAGCATCCGCCATTTTGTGCAAGAAATCGTTAAGGCATATCAAGAGGGGAAATCCGACCTGCCCGCCGTAGCACCGGCGCAGGCGGGAGCACGAAATCTCAAATCCGAAACAAAATAAAAAAATAAAGAAATGGAAATAACAACCGAACAAATTAAATCATTGCGTGATAAGACGGGCGTGTCGGTGATGCAGTGCCGCAAGGCGCTCACGGAGGCGGGTGGCGATGCGGCGAAGGCGCTTGTGTTGCTCAAAAAGCGCGGGGCGGAGGCGGCGGCAAAAAAGGCGGGGCGGATGCTTGGCGCGGGTGCCGTTGCTTCTTATATCCACCCGGGAGCGACGGTGGGGGCGCTCGTGCTCCTTTTGTCCGAGACCGACTTCGTGTCGCGGAACCCCGAGTTTCAGGCGCTTGCGCGCGACATCGCGATGCATGTGGCGGCGATGAATCCTGGTTCATCCGAGCTGTTGGATCAGCCGTTTATCAAAAAACCGGAACAGACCGTGCGTGTGCTTCTCGAATCCGCGGTGCAAAAGTTTGGCGAACGCATTGAGGTCGCCGACTTCACTCGCTTCACGGCGTAGGAGCGTGCAAAAATGAAGGCGGTTATCCCAACCACAACACAACCACGAGAAGGTTCTTGGTATTTTCGTCTAATGGTCGCAGAGAAAGAAAGGAGGGCGATGATGCACCAAATTCGCTTTGTGTCTGGTAACCGCTTATGGGTACGGGAGTCCCGTCTATCTGCGGGCGAGTTTCAGAAATTAAAAAAGTCCGTAGCAGGACTGCTCGGACTTTCCTAATGGTCACCGGACCGAAGTCCGGATCAGTGGGTTTCCCCAAATGTCCTCCCATCCTAGCAAACACTACAAATAAAGTCAAGGTAAATAGCTACTCAAAAGTATGCTACGATTGCAATGTATTTACGCGCTTTTTAAGTATTATGGATTATATTATTTTAATTTCGACCTTTGTTATTCTTGTTGCGAATGGCAACACTTCATGTCATTGTTAAAGATGCAGTCGCTGAGGCAATTTCAGAAAACAGAGAATAAACCTTATGTCCCTCGCGCTTATTTTCCTTATACTCTCTATCGTCGGGCTTGCGGCGCTGTTTGCGTTTAAGCTCGCGGAGCTCAAAGGCAAAGAGACGATTCTCTCGCCGCTCTCAAGCCGCGGCGATGCGCTCCTCTCGCACGGCAAGCGCACCCTCGCGCGCAAGAGCAAAGAAGTGCACCGCGAGCACCTAAAGCCCGCGCTCAAGAAGGCGGGTGAGCGCGTACGCGAGGCGGTTGCCTCCGGCTGCGAGTGGTGCATCCGCGAGATGCGCCAAGCGGCGCGCCTTCTGCACGGCAAGGAACCCACCGCGCCCCCCAACGGCTCGGTATCGGTATTTTTGAAACAAATGCTTGATTTTAAGAATAGGAAGAAAGAAGAAATAGAAAAGTAAATACACCACTCCCGTTATCTTAAATGAACCTCCCCCATACTCTCCGATATAAATCCTTTAATCTCTAAAAGCGAAAGGACGGCGTTTGTTTTGCTCACGGGCAATTTCGCGGCGGTGATAAGCGCGTCGCGCTCCATGGGGATGGTCAGGAGTTCCAGTATTTTAATTTCCTCCGCCGAGCAGTCCTCATAGCGATTGGCGTCGTCTTCTTTTTTATCGGGAGAAAAGCCGAGTGCGGTAAGCAAGTCCTCCGCGGTGCGCACGGGAGTTGCCCCAAGCCGCATCAAAAGGTGCGGCCCTTCCGTCGCGCCGGAGAATATAGAGCCGGGTATCGTAAGCACATCGCGGTTGTATTCGCTCGCCAGCCGCGCGGTAATGAGTGTCCCCGACTTTTTCTCTGCCTCTACCACAAGCACTGCGTCGGCAAGCCCCGCCATCACGCGGTTGCGTTGAGGGAAGCTATAGAGTGTGGCACGGAAGTCGGGCGGAAATTCGGAAAGGAGCGCACCACCCGCCGCGACGATGGCGTCCGCGAGCGCGCGGTTGGCGACTGGGTGGAGCACTTTGCGGCTGATGCCAGAACCCGGCACGGCGACGCACGGAAGCTTCGCCTCAAGCGCCGCGCGATGCGCTATACCGTCTATCCCGAGCGCCAATCCCGAGACGATAACGACTGGGCATCCGTAGAGGCCGGCAAGCAACTTCTCGCATGCTTCTTTGCCATAGTGCGAATAACGCCGCGAGCCCACCACCGCGAGCCACTTATGCGTTTCGGGCGGTAACGCGCCCTCTACCCAAAGCTTTTCCGGCGGGTCTGGTATTTCCCGTAGCCGCCGCGGGAATTCTTTTGGTTTGAGAATCCGCACATTCATGGAGTCATTGTAGCAAAAGGTAGCAAAAGACTTTGACCTCCCGTACTTTTCATGTATACTCATTGTTGGATATAGTACGAAAGGAAAAGGTATCTATGCCAACAAAGGTTGAAGAACAACAACAAAAAAGTCACAAGAACCTCGAAACAACCCGCCAAGAATCAAGAACTGCTCGACAGAAACTCATTGACGCCATCATGTGCGATGGGAAGGATGTGCTCTCTCCGTCCGACATTAAAGAGATTGGGAAAGCGATGACATCTTTCCTCAAAGTTCAGAAGAAATTAGGCAAAGCATGGTTTCAAAATGCACATGCTGATGCTAGATTGTTCTGGAAAGCAGGCAATAGATCGGTGGAAGAGGTCGAGAGTTTGATCGGTTAATTCCCCCCGCCAATACGGGTCACCTGTGAGTGGCCCGTCTTTATTTATACACCTATCAGGAAATTTCTTTTTTTTGTATACTGTCTACTACCGACTACACACTTCCCTTTATGTTAGACATCAAATTCATTCGCGAGAATAAAGAACTCGTTGCCGAAGCGGCGCG
>CAYTVT010000046.1:0-870 GCA_964441855.1 uncultured Candidatus Saccharibacteria bacterium
CGTCCATCCACATCTTGAGCAAAGCGTTCGAACTTTTACGAAGTTTTTTGGCGGAAGAAAATCTCGGGAAGCCGCTGCGCATTTTTCCGTGTTGGGCATTAAGACCGTGGTAACGGGCAAATCGGAAAATACCGAGGCAATGAAACTATGGGATACAGAAATTTATCGCGAAGCAATTCTGCTGAACAAACGCATCAAGCGTTTTTGTACTAAGCATAACCTTGATTTTGATATTGTATATACGCAGGCGAATAAAACATACAATGAAGGGTATGCGCGGTTGGGGCATCCGGAATACGCAAAATATATTTTGAAATACATCAATGGCCCCATTGGCGGGCATTGTGTGCAATCAAATCACCGGATACTCACTCGCGTATAAATATCTTCCATTCGTTAATGGATTTTTCCGTATATAAAAACAATTTTTATTTCCGCGTTTTCGGGTATTGAGGTGAAGAATCTCCTCCGCACGCCTGTCGCGGCGCGGCAGGTGGGAACAACCGGCGCGCAGGTCCGCTACAAACAGGCATAGCCATTCTGTTATTCTTGAGAACATCAGAATATACCATCGGCTCAACGAGCGTTCCCGTTGAGCCGATGCCCACCGCTTGATTTTCTAGGCGTTTTGTGTATTATTGTGAATGGTTAGTTCTTCACAAAAAACAACAAGAAAGGCAATTATGGGCAAAAAGAAAAAGGTGCAGTATACGATTTCTCGTAGCGAACAAATGGTTTTTTCCGAAATCTACTTTCCAAAAAGAGCAGCGTATTGTGGAGAGATATTTCTCCGACATCGCTAAAGAAGTAAACAAATGGATTGATGACCGCGGATTGTTCACCTTTGCGTACCTTGTGCATAAGTTTGCG
>CAYTVT010000046.1:880-4525 GCA_964441855.1 uncultured Candidatus Saccharibacteria bacterium
CACGATCTTTGATGCGTTGCGTTATGGGTACGAAGAAGATGTCGTGAAAGAGTACATGGAAAGTCAAGTGGAGCCACTTCTTGAAGAATATCAAGCTTACCCATCGCTTTTTGACCCCGACGACTACACAAAGGTGCACAGAGTGCTATCTCCTGTTTCTAGGGAGAAAGCATTACAACGCATTCAAATGTTTCAGTCGCCATTCCAAGGATGGTCAACCTACAGCGTGGACGGCGTGTTCTTCGGAAAAAACAAAGAAGTATACGAAGAAGCCGTGCAAGTGGTGCGCATTATGTTTCGTTTCGCTAGTTCTTTTGCGCATACAGCAGAGGAAGCGGGGTGTAGTGATGTGTTGCGCTGTATCTTGGTTTGGCTTATGAGCCGGCAAGGTCGCATCGCGGGACATAAAATGTGGTTTGAAAGCGAGAAGCGGCTTTTTTTGAAAAATCAGCCGCCATTTCCAAAAAGAAAACACGATTTTGTGGAGCGGTACTTTACCGATATCGCTCGGGAAGTAAACAGGTGGCTAGACGACCGCGGATTGTTCACCTTTGCGTACCTTGTGCATAAGTTTGCGGAAAATGTGCTTGCGGAACAACTATACGAACAGGAGATATGGGTGACCAATCTCTTCAACCATAACCTCATTGTTGCGAGCCGTATTGAAAACGGAGCAACTCGCATATAGATAACTATGAACACAAAACAGAAACTGTTAGTTAAAAGACTACGACTAGAAGTGGTTTGCCCAGCCAAGGCGCGCGTTCTGTGCGGACTAAGCAATATAGAACTAATGCGCTCTAATTACCGTTTCTTAAAAAGAGACGAAGTGCCTTTATGGAAATGGCACGAAATGTTTAATACTGTTGGCCTCGATCTCAAGAGCGAACTGCGAAAACTCGTCAAAAAGGAGGTTGGGGGTGACTTTGACATCAAAGATGGTTCACACTCCGGTTATTTGGGGTTCACATCAGATAATTGGATTGAGATGATGAAGACAGAATCTAAAGAGTCCAACAAGGGGCAGTTAAAAAAACTTCTCAAACGCAGACACTTTGAAAAAGTTGCCGCATAATTTCTTGTTGTGTCTCAACACTCCGTTCATCTGAACGGGGTGTTTTTGTAATATTCCGCGCTGTTCCTTTGTTTGCTAAGGTATAGCGATGCAGAAATTAAAGACGATTTTTGTGACGGTGCCGTCGCCGGCGGCGCGACGATATCTTTTCTTTTTCCCGAATTGCGTTGGAGAGCAGCTGCAGAAAATTGCCGCCGCGCGGAGCGATGTGCGCATCGTCTTTCTTGTCTTGCAAAAGGATTACGAACGCTACAAGAAATTTCTCACCACATTCCCGAGCGAGCGCGTGGTCGTGAAGCCGGTGAAGCTTGATTTTCGTAAGACCTTTTTCCAAAAACTCGCCCACTTTTTCTATTCGTACCTTCTCTACACAAACACGACGCGAATTTTGGCGACCATGGGAATGCGTCCGGGGGAGCCGCCCGCCGGCGGCAACCGCTTCATGGCGCCCGTGAAGTGGCTCATCGCCAACTCGTTTGGCCGTTCGCGTTTCGTGCGTTTGAAGGTCGCGCCGTTTTTATACTATCGCGCGTTTACCGACCGCCCATTTGCTCCGCTATTTGAAAAGTATCAGCCCGACCTCGTGTTCCTCTCCAGCATGTACGACCGCTTTGATACGCGCCTTATCCCCGAAGCGAAGCGCCGGGGCGTGCGGACGGTCGCCATGCCGGCAAGTTGGGACCATGTAGATAAATACTACTTGCCGTTCCATGCCGATACACTCATCGCGCACAATGAACCAATAAAGCGCGCGGCGGTGCGGTTCCAGAGCTACTCCGACGCATCGGTTGCGGTAACGGGTTTCCCGCATTTTGATTTTCTCGCAAGCAGCGAGTCGGTGGTCTTGCGCGCAGAAACACTTCGCTCTCTCAACCTCCCTCCCGACGCACGCTACATTCTTTATGTGTCTGGAAGCTCTTATTGCCCCGACGAGCCGGATATTATCGCGGAAATGCTCCGATGGATTGCCGCAAACGAGTTTGGAGAAGATGTATACATCGTGCTTCGCCCGTACCTTGGTTCGCGCGGCAAAGACAAGGACTTTGACGCAGAGAAGTATGCACGGCTCGCAAAGCATCCGCGCCTGCGCCTCTTTGACAAGCGGGGAGTGGAGCGCTTGGACGAAATGGTGCTCTACCTCAATGTCATGCGCCATGCAGGCGCGGTGCTCGCCGTCTACAGCACGGTGTTTTTGGAATCGGTCGTGTTTGACCGCCCGCTTATCGCCGCTCCTTTTGACGGATGGCATACGCGCCCGCTCTACCGCTCCATCCGCCGCTTTGAGGGGTTTGAGCACTTTAAGGATGTGGCGGAGACCAGCGCCATTAAGACGGTGCGTTCGTTTCCGGAGCTTAAGCAAGCTCTCTCCGGCTACCTCGCGCATCCGGAACTGAATGCGGAGAAGCGCGCGCGCATGCGTCGAGAGATTTGCGGGCAATTGGATGGAAGGGCGAGCGAACGAGTGGTTGCGGTCATTTTACGAGAAGTACCGAAAATAATTTCGTGAAAACCGTCTTCATTACCAGTTTTCACCCGCTCGTTTCGCGCAATATATTAAGCGCGCCGTTTTTTGATATGCTTGCCTGCATGTCAGATATGCGCGTGGTGCTTCTCGTTCCTGCGGGGAAAAAAGCGTTTTTTGAAAAATACTACGCACGCGAGCGGGTCATTGTGGAAGGAGTTGCGCGCCGCTTAAATGAGGCGGATTATCTTTTTAAGGACTTTGCGGCGGCGGCGATCCGCACGCGCTCGCGCGCGCTCATCCGCAAAATGCGGCTCGGCCACGAACGCTGGAATTCGCTTCGCCTTTTCTTCTGGGCGCCGCTCGTGCGCCGTTATATCCCGCGGCTATACGCGCTCTGTATGCCGCGCTGGCGTTACGCAACGCTTTTTGAGCGATACGCGCCGTCGCTCGTTTTTGCGACCGATATTTTCAACCCCATGGATGTTATTTTCATGCACGAGGCGAAGGTGCGCGGCGTTGCGACAGTCGGCATGGTGCGTTCATGGGACAACTTGACCGCAAAGGGAGGATTTCGCGTCATTCCCGATACGCTCGTGGTACAAAACGACATCGTAAAGGGCGAGGCGATACACATTCACGGCGTTCCGAAAGAAATCATTCGCGTGGTTGGCATGCCGCACTACGACAAATATCGGGGAAGTGCCCTCGTTTCCCGCGCTTCATTTTTAGAAAAACTCGGCGTGCCGCCGGATGCAAAATATATTCTTTATGCGCCGGTCGGAGACCGATTCTTCACGAACAACACCTACGATCGCGAGATGGTACTCATATTGCGCCAACTTCTACCTCCTGGATTTTTCCTGCTCGTCCGTCCGCCGCCCGGCGACCCGGCGGATATGACCGGAGTACCCGCGGACCCGCGGATTATTTTTGACGAACCCGGGACGCGGTTCCCGTGGGCGGGGGAGCGGCAGATTGACACGGAGATGTCGCCCGATGACGACGACTGGCTCGCCGCGACGCTCGCGCACGCGGAGCTCCTGGTGTCGGGCTTTACCACGCTCACCGTGGATGCGGCGCGTTTTGACAAGCCGATTGTCGTTGT
>CAYTVT010000047.1:0-4377 GCA_964441855.1 uncultured Candidatus Saccharibacteria bacterium
ATCTCCTAAAAACGGCGGGGATTTGTGCGCGCACAGGGCGGGCGGGGCAAGCACATACAGATTTGTTTGTGCCTTAGCACAATCCATTTTAAGGAGTTACGACGACCAGTCATCGAAGGCACAGAGTCTCAAGCTACCACCAAACACCGAGAGGAAGCGCCTCGTATCGCCGTGAGGACGGAGAAATGAACAACTCCAAAGAACCACAAATGATATAATATAAATGTTCATTTCGTAGTCTGAAACGGCGAAGCAAAACCAAAAATTTCCTTTCCATTTTTTGTCGGCTCCCCCCACACCCCCCGCCGAGGAAAATAAGAAAGGTAAGGAAAATTTTTGGTTTTTGCTCCCGCGACCGAAGGGAGCGGACGAGGCGCGCATCATTAGTCTTTTCGCTCAAAGAAAGTTCGCGCAAAGGCTACTATTTCACCGTTTATGCAAAATCTTTCATGGAACGCGACAGCGGAACGGCGCGCGCCTAAGACGGCGGAGTGGTTTTTGGCGATGAGCATTGTCGCTGTAGCGCTCATGGCGACCGCCGTGCTTCTCGGCAACATGCTTTTTGCTGTGGTTATCGGCATCGCGACGGTTGTATTTCTACTTCACCTGCGCCGCGCGCCGCGCGCGGTTCGCGCACAGGTTGATGCAGACGGCGTGTCATTCGGAGAAACGCATTATACATACACACGCCTTGCATCATTTTGGGTGGAAACCCGCGACGACTACCAGCGCCTCCTTCTCAAACAAAAAAAGGTGCTAGCGCTCTTGACGGCAATCCCATTGGGCGACTTGCACCCCAACATCATCCGTGCCGCGCTCAAAGAATTCCTGCCAGAAGAAGAACTCACGGAGCCCCTGCCGCAAAAAATAATGGAGTATCTCGGGTTTTGACGGAAGAGCGTTTAGCGTGTAGCGTATAGTGCGAGGAAAGACCTCTCGTCGTTCAATGGACCGGACATTTCCCTGCGAAGGAAAAAATGCAGGTTCGATTCCTGCCGAGAGGAAAGATTACTTTACCGACGCAACAAGCCGCGCGAGTTGGGACTTTTTGCGGGCGGCGGCGCCGCGGCGAATGGTGTGCTCCTTCGCCGCCTTATCGTATGCCTTGTAGACAAGCGGGAGGAGCTTCGCCACATCGGCAAGCTTTTTCTCGGCAATGAGTTTTTTGATATTTTTTACCGCGTCACCAACCGCCTGCTTGCGGCGCAGGTTAAATACACGCCGACGGAGCGATGCGCGATGCGCCTTCTTTGCCGACTTGGTAATGGCCATAGTCACAGCACACTAGCAAAAAGTATCCAAAAACGCAAAGGTTTTCTATACTACCCATATGATTTCTTGGATTTCCGGCACGGTATTGGAGAAAGGCGCGCGCGCCGCGATCATAGACGCGAGTGGCGTGGGCTATCGCGTCTTTGCAACCGAAGACACGCTTCGTACGCTCAAGGTCGGCGCGCGCGCCGCGCTCCGTACCCACCATGTGGTGCGCGAGGATGCACAGGAGCTTTTTGGGTTTACCGATGCAGACGACTTGCGGCTCTTTGAGCTCCTCCTTGGCGTCCCCGGCATTGGCCCCAAGACCGCGCTCAATATTTTAAACATCGCCACTCCCGAGACACTGCGGCGCTCTATCTCGTCGGGCGAAACGGCATATCTCACCAAAATCTCGGGTATCGGAAAGAAAACGGCGGACAAGATTATTTTGGAACTCAAAGAAAAATTTGGTGTTGGAGAAGGAGGAGCAACGCTCAAAGAAGAAGTTGACGCGCTAGAAGCGCTGAAGTCGCTTGGCTACTCGCACGCCGAAGCGCGCGAAGCGCTTCGGCAGGTGCCCGCGGAACTTGCCGGCACGAGCGTGCGCGTCAAGGCGGCGTTAAAACGGTTAGGCCAATGAGTTGGTTGTTCAGTAGGTTACCGTATCCACGGGCTTACCTGCCGTATCAAAAAGAGTAATTACTTCACGCGTGGACTTCCATAGCGGCAAGTCGTGCGAGAGGTAGAGATGCCACTCGTTTTTATAAAAGTCGGGGTCGCTCTTGTGCGCCGCAACGCACCGCGGGTACGAAAATGATTCGCGGATAAAGCGGCGGCATATTTCGCCAAGCGCTTCAGGCGGGTTTGGCTCAATGCGGCACCGGCGCATGCCGTCTATGTATTCAAGGCAGGCATCCGGCAAATGGTTGGGCGGTGGCGGAACGGGCTCTTCCTTCGGGCGCGGGCACTCAATCGGCAATTGCGGTGTAAAGTTTTGAAACTGTTCAAAATATCCGGTGCATTTGTTTACGCGGAGCGAGTAGCCCACAGGCGAGCGGCCAGTTACGACATACGCAACACCGCCCGGCTCAAGATAGACGGACTCTTCGGGGTTTACTGTTCCCTGTTGCGGTAAATACGCGCCCTTGCCGATGGTTGCCGTGCGCCCCGACGCCTCGCTTTTAAGCGTCATGCCGGTAAGGAGCACGCGCGAAGTCGCCGAAGCAGAAAGCCGAATCGTTACATATTCCTCCGCGGCAGAGACAGAGCCATAGCGATTCACCGACAATTCAAGCAGTCCTTGCACAGAAGACGCGCCGCTTTTTTCTGCAACCGCTTTCAAATCATTGGCAAGCGAACTGGTTTTTTGCGTAGTTTCCGAAACACCCGACTTCCCGCTCGCGCCCCCCACGGGCACCGGCGGTGCAATGTAAGGGCTTGCCACCTCCCGCAAGGTGCCGCCCGTTATCGCCCACGCGATGATGAAGAAAATGAGGAACCCGACGAACCACTTAAGGTCTTCCATGCAACCATTATACCAATATACGAATAGATACCACTATACCAATGACTACTAATTAGTATGTTATACTTGCGCTATGTTAAACACTTTTCCCGACCTCCTTGCCTTTGGGTTGTTCGCGCCCTTCCTTTTGCGCGTTGCGCTTGGGCTCGTATTCGTGCGCTTCGGGTGGCATAAGTGCGGTCGCGGGCGCGCCGAAAAAGCCGCGTTCTTTGACTCCCTTGGATGGAAACCGGGCGCCTCGGTCGCCATGGGGCTCGGCGCACTAGAGCTAGCGGTGGGCGTTTTGCTTGTTGTTGGCCTCTACACGCAACTCGCCGCGCTCGCGGCGGCGGTCGTGTTGCTCGGCGCGCTCATCCTCAAGAAAAAGTCACTGCAAGGTATCGCAAGCTCGCGCGGGTTTCTCGCGCTTCTTTTTATCACTGCGCTCTCGCTCCTGGTCTCCGGCGCCGGCTTCTTTGCGTTTGACCTGCCGCTCTAATTTCAAAACAATGTGGAATTGTGGTATAAAAACAATTGCCCGCCCATAGCTCAGTTGGTAGAGCAGCTCCCTTTTAAGGAGAAGGTCGGGGGTTCGATTCCCTCTGGGCGGATTGCGTTTTGTTGCTCTCGGTGATACCATGCGCTACGGAAAGTGAACACACAGAAACGAAAGGTCTTTGTATGACATTATGCGGCATTCGGTTTGGAAAGGTATGGCAAGCATCGGGCGCAACAAACTTTTACGGGCAGGGGTGGTGGTATCACAAACCACTCGCGCTTTTTGGGCTTCGGTTTGCCGGGACGGCTTTTGTTTCAAAAACGACAACCTACGAAGCGCGTCTCGGAAACATGCCACTCAAGGCAGACGGCGTAACGCCGAAAGAATGGGTGCCGAGGTGCATTGTAGTGAATCGGCAGAAAAAAGCGGTGCTGAACGCGGTATCACTCAGCGGTCCCGGACTTGAATTCCTCATCCAATCGGGAGAATGGCAAAAGCGCACCGAACCGTTCTGTATTTCGGTGATGTCCCTAGAGAAGACGCCAGAGGGAAGGAAGAAAGAATTTGGGGCAATCTTTGGGCGTCTTGCGGCGGCGAAAAAATACGAGCGATTCCGCGCTGATTGGGGCGTGCAAATCAACTTTTCGTGCCCAAATGGCGGCGTCAATCCAGACGACCTGATAGACGAAGTGGTGCCGACTTTGGAACTCGCCGAAAAGTGCTTACCCGACACTATTCCTCTCATGCCCAAATTCGGGCCGGAGGCGCACCCGCAATCAATGGCGCGCATTGCGCGACATCTGCGTTGCAGTGCACTTTGTTTTTCCAACACCCTCCCATTTGGAAAGCATCCGCAATGGTCACAGGAAGAACCGGTTAATTGGAAGGGCCTCTTTGGAACGAGCGACCCGAAGGAGTCCCCGATTGCAAAACGCTTTCCCGGATTCGCGGGAGGCCTCTCTGGCGCGCCGCTTCTCCACTTCGTGTGCGAATGGGTACGCACGGTGCGCGCCTACGGCATTACCATTCCCCTGAACGCAGGAGGTGGAATCTTGTCGCCGCATGACGCCAGACGCGTGATAGATGCCGGAGCCGATTCCATATTTCTCGGCTCTATCGC
>CAYTVT010000048.1:0-4359 GCA_964441855.1 uncultured Candidatus Saccharibacteria bacterium
TGCCTTAAAGACGAACTTGCGTATCGTAACACAAACAAAAAAACAGTGCAATTTACTTTAGAATCCCCATATCTCGTTTCATAATTGCAGTATCGGCTGTCATCTTTCTGAGAATCTCCATACTGTTTTCATATCTTGCGTGCATCTCTTTGAGCTTTCGGTCAATTTTCTTATTCAACTCGAACATCATCTCCGCAATGATTTTAATGTGGTTATGACAGTTTTTCGAGAGCGCGCCAAGGTAGCGCGCTACTTCCGCAGATGAGTGTACCTCTTGCTGTAATATTTTTTTCTTCTTCTTCATAGCAACGGTAGTATAGCATGTCGCGCATCATGCAAAAAATATTGTTGTATCTCAGAACCAAGCATGATATACTCAGAGTTGTTTATATATGAGAATTACACTTAAATCAAAAATTTTAGTGATGCCGTATAAAAACGGCTATATGGCGTTCTGCAAAGAGACGGGTATTGTTCGCGGCGGTAAAACACTTGAAGAGGCGCGCGATGCCTTGTTTGTTGCAACAAAAACGCTCGTAGAAGCAGTAAGCGAGAATCCGAGATTGCATCCTTCTCTTTCGGTTGGGTTGCCGTGGCGTTACCGGCTCCTTTTCCATTGGACTGTTTTCAAAATACTCACCGGTCTCGTTCGTATAGGCGCAGTGAAAGATAAATTCTTATTCCAAATACATCCGTTACGCGCGCTTGGTGGACCGGCGCTTTCTCCTGCGTAACTATTACAATGGCTCGACATTTACGCAATCGTACGGCAAGGGAATGGCGGGCTGTGCTTCAAGCGTTTGGGTACCAGTGGACAAATAATCAAGGCGACGACCAAGTATGGGTGCGTAAAGATAGTGCGTTTGCAGTGCTTATACCAAGTAGAAACGAAACACTGCTTTTGCCAACCTCTGCGTCAATGGCGCGGAAAGTATGCCGGGGCATCGGCGTACAGAAAAAAGATATTCTGAAGTGGTGGAAAGAAAACGGATACGGAGATTAAAACCACCGTATTGGGGTTTTGCTGTGGCGCACGAGATACGCGTTTGTTTTGCTGAAGTGGCGGCAGCCGAAAAAACCGTTATGTGCGGAAAGGGGCGAGGGGTGCGCGGCAAGAAGTACGAGATGCTTTTCGGAATCAATAAGCGCGCTCTTTTTCTTGGCGTAATTGCCCCACAAGAGAAACACGAGATGCTCTTTTTCGTCGGAGAGTTTTTTAATCACTGCATCGGTAAAGTCCTCCCACCCCCTCCCCTGATGCGACCCGGCTTCGTGCGCGCGCACGGTGAGCGTCGCGTTTAAGAGGAGTACGCCCTGCCGCGCCCACCCTTCCAAATTCCCGTCCTGTGGCGCGTTTCCGCCTATATCGCTTACAATTTCTTTGTAGATGTTTACAAGCGACGGCGGCACCTCCACTCGCTCTGCCACCGAGAAGCAAAGCCCGTGCGCCTGATGAGCACCGTGGTACGGGTCCTGCCCGAGCAATATGACTTTTACCGAATCATACGGGCAGAGGTCAAATGCGCGGAAAATATGTTGGGGCGGCGGAAACACCTTCCCCGCAAGGTACTCGCCGCGCACAAACGCTGCAAGCTTCTTAAAATACGGCTTCTCAAACTCACCTGCAAGTGCTTCCTTCCATGAGGGTTCTATGCGTACCATGTGGCTATATTTTGTTACTTCGTTTCTCCGCGATTTTTACCCACCATGCATCGCGAAACAATAAAGATGTTGGAATATTTCTTTGGCCGGCGCGTCTTCTGCCCCTTGCCGGTCGGCTTGCCGTAGATGTTGACCTCGCGCCGCCGTCCGCGCGGCTGTTTGCCTTCGCCGCCGCCTTTGGGGTGGTCTACTGGGTTCATTGCCGAGCCGCGCACGGTGGGGCGGATGCCAAGCCAGCGGCTCCGCCCCGCTTTGCCGATGCGTACGAGGTAATTTTCTTCGTTAGACACGGCTCCCACGCACGCCCATGCCGAAGCGAGCGCCTTGCGTACTTCGGTAGAGGGCATGCGCAAAAGTGTGTAGCCCGCATCCTGCCCGATAATCTCCGCGTAATTGCCCGCCGAGCGCGCGAGGAGCGCGGGTGCATTCGGGCGGAGCGAGACATTATAGACAAAAGAACCAACAGGGACCTTCCCGAGCGGCAGGCGGTTTGCGGGCTTTACCTCCGCTTTTTCAGAAACGATAAACGAATCGCCCGCTTTGACGCTCTGCGGCAAAAGCACATAGCGCTTTTCGCCATCGGCATAGACGGCAAGCCCGATGAAGCCACTGCGGTGCGGGTCGTACTCAACGGAAACAATGCGCGCCGGAATGTCGTATTTGTCATAAACAAAGTCCACAGCACGAAAACGGCGCTTGTGCCCGCCGCCTTGGTGGCGCATGGTGATTCTGCCGAATGCATTGCGGCCCGCGCGGCGCTTCCCGCCCGAAACAAGCCGCTTATGAGGGCGATGGCCGCTCAAAAGCTTCCGGTAATCAATACCGGTCATATGCTGGCGCGACGGTGTGGTGGGGTTGTATATTTTCATGGTTATGCGCTGTCTATTTTGTCTCCCTTTTTCAAAAACACATACGCCTTCTTGCCGCCGCCGGTCGCCCCTTTCTTGCCTCGGCTCCACATGGTTTTGCGCGGGAGCGTCACCACACGCACCTGTAAGGGCGTGACGCGGTAGAGCGCTTTTATTGCCGCGGCAACTTGGTATTTGTTTGCGGCGCGAGTGATGCGAAACACATAACAGTTTTTTTCTTTGAGCGCGGTCGCCTTTTCGGAAACATGCGGGCGTTCAATGAAAAGTGACGCCGCCGCATCCGCCTTCGCTTTCGGCGTGTCTCCCGCAGAAACAGCGAGCTTTTTCGGCGCGACTGGAACCGCCGGCCGTTCGGCCGTCAGCGCTTTCTCTTTTCTGGGTTTTCGCAAGTTAAGAAATGACATGTTAGTGTGCGAGCTTTTGCTCAAAAAACGCAACGGCCTTTTGGGGTTCTGCAAACACGAGGTAGGTGGAGCGAAGCGCTTCTCCAGCGTTTAGGTTGCGCCACTCGCCTACCGAGAGGTTGCCGAGGTTGCGAAAGCTCTTTTTTGCGGCGGCATCGTGCCACGAGAGGCCCACAAACGCCGCGTTGCGCTTTTTGGTAGCGAGCCGAGTGAACCCTGCGCTAGCGAGAGCCGCGAGCACCTCTTTCGCCCGCGTCGTCTTTGGAACCTCAAAGTGCAGTTTCTCCACAAACACGATCTCGCCGTCCTTCCATTTGCGCGAGAGGACGGAAGCGAGAGCGCGCGCCGCCATCTTTGCATTCACAGCGCGAGCGTACTTCTTGTCGGCGCGCGGCCCGTGCGTCACCCCGCCACCGACCCACAAAGGCGAGCGCGTAGAGCCGTGGCGGGCGCGGCCCGTACCCTTCTGCTGCCACGGCTTTTTGCCGCCGCCGCGCACTTCGCCGCGCGTCTTCGTATGCGCCGTGCCACGGCGCGCATTTGATTGGAGCGAGGTCACGACTTGGTGCACGAGGTCTGCCTTCCACGACACACCGAAAACGCTCTTGGGAAGGATAATCTTCCCCGCTGGTTCGCCTTTTTGGTTGTAGACAATTGATTCCATACACTGCTATGAGTTTCGTATTTCAATAATAGTTCCGCGCCGACCCGGTATAGCCCCCTTGAGCAAGATTAAGTTCTCCTCCGGGACAATCTGTGCGACGGCAAGATTTTTGACCGTAACGCGCTCGCCGCCCATCCGACCCGCCATCCGCATACCCAAAGACACCCGCCCGCCCGCGCGACCGCGCCCGCCAATGGCGCCCGGCTCGCGCTCGCTATGCTTCTGGCCGTGCGTGCGCGGGCCGCCCGAAAATCCGTGCCGCTTCACAACTCCCTGAAACCCTTTCCCTTTTGAAACACCCGATACTATAACAAGGTCGCCAGTCTTAAAAACCGATGTGTCAATTTTGTCGCCAACCTTTTCTGTTGCCGGAGCATCAAGCCGCCACTCTTTTAATACTTCAAAATTGCCGAGGCCTTTCGCGTGCCCGATTTGCGGCTTGGCGATGTTTTCTACTTTGCGCGCGCCGAAACCCACCTGCACCGCCGCATAGCCGTCTCGCTCGGCGGTCTTCACTTGCGTCACTACATTCGGCATAGCAGAAACCACCGTAACCGGCACGGCTCTCCCCTCGCCGTCCCATATCTGGGACATGGCAACTTTTTTACCTAAAAGGTATTTCATAGTGGTGAACATAGCGCTCCTGCTTCGTCCGTCAGAGGCGGACTACGCAGAACAAGCCAGTGGTTCTCGGTTCTACCAAAAACATCCGTAAACGCAGAATACAGCACATCCTAGCAGACGCACCAGAAAAGTCAAA
>CAYTVT010000049.1:0-4288 GCA_964441855.1 uncultured Candidatus Saccharibacteria bacterium
TGGTTGTCTTTGCCTGCAGAGATAACGGCATACGCGGGCGAGGCAAGCCCCACGAGCGCATCGCTGGTAGAAGTACGCGAACCATGGTGGCCTGCTTTAAGCACATCCACATCAAGCCGCTTCCCGTCTAAAAACACGAGGTATTGCTCCACCGCCTCCGTCGTATCGCCGGTCAATAAAAAAGAAATAGCGCCGTACGAAAGCTTAGCGATAACCGAGCCCTCGTTTGGGTTAAGCCCCGACACATCGCGGTCGGGAAAGAGTACTTCTAAAACAGCGCCTCCGCCGAGCGCCACCATTTGCCCACGGCGCGCAAGTATTTTTTGTACGCCGCGCTCTGCCGCAAGCGCCTCAAGCGCCCGGTACTCGGCGGAGGCGCCGACAGTTCCCGGCTCCACAAGCGCGCCCACTCGATACGCGCGGAGCACATCCAGAAACCCCGCAAGGTGGTCTTTGTCAGGATTTGTTACGACGAGCATATCAATCGTATGGTCGTAGAAAGGCATCATCTTTCCCAATTGACGAACGATGCTTGTGTCGGGCCCGCCATCAACCACCACTTGCGCTCCCGTCGGCGACTCTATATATATGGCATCCCCCTGCCCGACATCAAGAAACGCAACGGTGAGTTCTCCGCCCCGCTCCTCCGCCGCGCTCGCGTACCACACCAAGAGCGTTCCAGCGCAAAGAACCCCCAAAAGCCACCAGTGCAGATTTTCTTGAACCCCTTTCATGCATGCTATAATACCCCCATGTCATTCACCGAACAAAAGTTTACGATTCCGCCGCTCAAGGGAATCTCGCAGGAAAATATTGCGGAGCATCTGAAGCTGTATGCAGGGTATGTCAAAAACGCGAACAGTATTCTTGAGAAAATCCCCGAGTACAACGGGTACGCGGAGAAAGACCTGTTTGCGCCGTATGTAGTCGGAGAGCTTTCACGCCGATTCAGTTTCGAATACAACGGCATGCGCAACCATGAAGTGTATTTTGCATCGCTTGAATGGGGTGCAACTTCTCTTGCAAAGAATGGCTCTTTGCATGCCGCGATAGAAAAAAACTTCGGTTCGTTTGATGCATGGCTTGCCACTTTCAAAAAGTCAGCCGCGGCCATACGCGGCATCGGCTGGATGGTGCTTTGGTATGACAGAGCAGTAGACAAACTTATTTCGTCATGGGTAGACGAACAGCACCTCGGGCAACTGAATGGATGCAAAACCATACTCGCACTGGATATGTGGGAACATGCCTATGTTGCCGATTATCAACCTTCCGGAAAGAAAAATTACATAGAGGACTTTTTTGCAAACCTCAACTGGAGGGTAGTTGAAGAAAACTTTGCGAGCGCATTCTCCAAATAACCACGCCATACCCCGCGTACCACAAAACAACGAGCCAGAGCGGAAACGAAGCGAGTACGACTGCCGCAAACGGCATTCGTGCGAACCATTCCACCACCGCAAGCTCGTACGCAAGGAGTGCATAGGCAACCCACGCAAACGGAAGCGCGAGGGCGCTCCACACAAACCCGAACATACCGGCGAGGAACCCAAAAAGCATCGTCGCCGGAACGGCGGCAAGCACGAGAAGATTTACCGGAAGCGATACGAGTGAAAGTGCTCCTGTTTTATACAAAAGAAACGGCAAGACAAAGAGTTGCGTCGCGAGCGTTGCAACTACTATCTCGCGCAAACCCCACTGTTTGGTAACCCATTGCACTCGCGGCTCTAAAAGGGGCGAGAGGTAGATAAGCCCGACCGTGGCGAGAAACGAGAGTTGGAACGAGGTGTCAAAGACCAAAATGTGCGGATTGTGCAAAAGCATAATTACTCCTGCAACGAGGAGCGCGCGCGTTACCGCATAAAGCCGCCCAGTGCCGCGCGCGAGGAGCGCAATGAGCGCCATAATAGTTGCCCGCACTACCGTTGCACCCGCTCCTACCATAAGCGCAAAGAGCGCCATCGTGCTCGCGGCAAGAACCAGCCGTTTATTGCGCGAGAGTGCGGCACACATCCGCTCTATAAAGCGCGCAATGATGGTAATGTTGTAACCAGAAAGTACCACGATGTGAATAATGCCGACGGTGCGGAAATCGTCGAGGAGTTTCTTCCCCAGTGACTGTTTGGCGCCTACCACGAGCCCGCCCAAAAGCGCCGCGTGCGGCTCGGGGATAAGCGCGTTGATGTTTCGTATAAAAGCGTTCTTGAATGCAAGGAGTCTTACAATAAGCCAATTTCCTTCGCCGCGTGCAAGAACCTCCACGCGCGGCAAAAACATTTCGTAATAGATGCCGTCTTTTGCGAGGTACTGTCGATAGTCCACTTCGCGGAGCGTGGTCTCGTCGGTAAAGTTGCCGGGCCTTTCTATCTTCCCGGTTATTGAAAGCCGATCGCCGTACGCATATGGCGGCTCCTTGCCCGCTGTTACGAGCACTTTTGTTCCTTCAGTTGCAACCACCAACCGCGCAACTTTCTCGCGTAGGTCGGGTTCTGCAACGACACGCGCGTCAAGCGTAACCCTCTGACCGACAAACGCATCAAGCGCGGTTTGCGGACCTTTGCGGTCTGAAAGGTCATAGCGGAACATACCGAGTACAACGGCAAAAATAAAAAGAGCGGCGCATAGCAACACCCCTCCGTCTCGCTGGCTCGACACCTCCCCTTTGGAAAAGGGCAGGAGAAAAAACAGAGTGCCCAAAAACAAAACAAAGAGCGGAAAGGCAACCCCCCAATCCACAAACGACCGAACCAAAACCCCACCTACAAACCCCGCCACTACGCAATAAAAGATGTTATCTGCGCGCGACATCTAAGATATTCTTTATTCGGTAATTCTCAAGAACACCAGCATAGAGGGTGTGGGGCGTGCCGTCGGCGAAGGCGGTGGCGATTTCGTCGCACTGCTCGTTGCCGCGGACTCCCGCGTGCCCGCCCACCTGCGTCCACGCGATTTCTTTGCCCGCCGAAGCGGTAAGCAACTGCTCCCACAAATCGCGATTTTCCACTGGTTTTTTCGACGCTGTCTTCCACCCTTTCCTCTGCCAGTTGTGTATCCATTCCGTCATGCCCTTCACCACATACGCAGAGTCGGAAAATACGCGCATCTTGCTTCTTGTGTCTTGAATCTGCTCCAGCGCTTTTATTGCCGCGGTTAGTTCCATCCGGTTATTCGTCGTATGCGGTTCTCCGCCGCCAATTTCAGTAACCTGCTCACCCGCAATAATAATCGCCCCCCAACCGCCGGGCCCCGGGTTCCCCCGCGCCGCCCCGTCGGTGAAGATGAAAACGGTGTGCATAGACACGAATTATACTATATCCACTATCCGCAAACGGAGCTCGGGAGTATTGCGAAAAACGGAGCGTTCCACATGCGCAAGGAGGTTGATAGTTTGCCCAACTGCAATACCGCCAAAGTTCTCTGGTTTTGAGTAAAACTTTACGGCAGAAAGGCGCTCGCCGTTGCCCTTGTCAAATAAAAGCTTGAGATGCTGGCGGTCTTTGCCGAATGGTTCGACTGCGCTCACCACAAGCGATTGAAACAAAAAGAGCGGCTTCGGGTTCCCAACGCCAAACGGCGCGAGTTGAGAAAGAACGCGCCACAAAGCGTCGTCCACTTCATCGAGAGACAGCAGAGCGTCTGCTGTGTATTCAGGAGAAGCGGCGCGTTTTGTGCTCACCTTCTCGTACGCGCGCTCAAGTTCACTCTCGAGTAAATGTACATTTTCAAGCGCAATGGAAAACCCGCCCGCCTCTTTGTGCCCGCCGAAGTCGGAAAAGACACCCTGCGCTTCTTGCATGAGAAGCGAGAGGTCAGTATGCCCGTCGGAACGGCACGAGCCCTTGAGGGTATCGCCGCCTTCCCTCCCCCACACAAACACGGGCTTTCGGTAATCTGCCGCAAGCGCGTTTGCAACGAGCCCCAAAAGCGCGGGCCGCCACGACGGGTTGCCGGCAACCACGACGCGCGGCGCTAGAGCGACATGTCGCTTGGCAACGACCTTACGCACCTCCTTCACAAGCGCCGCCACCTTCCCCTTTCGCTCATCATTCAGTTTGTTCAGGTGCCGCGCGAGCACTCTCGCCTCTGCAGCATCTTCTGCCGCAAAGAGGCGGAATGCATCCATCGGCGCTCCAATTCGCGAGGCGGCGTTGATGCGCGGCGAGAGCATAAAACCCACATCGTCTTCGGTAAGCTCGCTCCGGTTTAGGCGGAGTTCTTGCAGAAGCGCCGCGAGCCCCGGCCTCTGCGAGCGGCGAAGAACTTTCAGCCCATAGTAGGCAAAAACGCG
>CAYTVT010000050.1:0-4176 GCA_964441855.1 uncultured Candidatus Saccharibacteria bacterium
CTCGCCACCCCTCCCTGCCTCGCCGGCAGGCGGGCTCAACTGAGGAGGGGATGAAAAACGGCTACACGCGCGTTTAGCCGTTTTTCGTGTTGCAAAATAAGAGTTCTCTGGCAGTCCATTACGCGCTATTGACTTTCTGTATTGAATTGTGCTATGTTATATGTGGAGTTGAAAGTTCATCACAGAAAACAAAAAAGAAAGAAAAAACAAATGAAAAAATACGCAGCCGTAGCGGCACCTCTTGCATTGTTCATTACTATATTGTTCATTACTATGATGTGGTTTTGGTTCCCAACCACAACATCTCAAACCGAGACAAAGGAGAACGCAGAGGAGGTAATCAGTTATGGAGAAGGCGTGTACTACTTTCCGTACATCCGCGCTGACTTCGCGAGTGCTCTCGTAAAGTTTCTCCAAAGCCACACCAACTTAGAAGTAACGGCGATGACGGGGGATGTGGTGCGCCGAGGTGGTTCTGCAACAAAAAATCTAAAGGAGTATTACGACAAGGAGGACTATGGCGCCGCAGTCGGTTACTTTGTAACCTTCCGCGAGAAAAAGTAAGACCTTCGTTCAACGGCCACCACTTGGCTTTCCGAGTGGTGGTTTTCTTATTTTCATCTTTTCCACACATACACTTAAATTAGCGACCGCCAAGATAAGTGTATGTCAGAATAGATTCCGATCGTCGCTATGACCCATTAATTCTGGCGGCCGCAATTCTCCCAATTATTTGCTATAGCAGATAACTGGAATAATAGAAATTCTCTGCCCTTTTCTTAGGGGGAGAAATAAAGAGAAGGGTGTTTCTGCAATGTAAAAATAGATTACGGTCGGAATCTATTTTTACACTCTGAAAATTCTCCCCTTTAGGGGAGCACCCACGCCGCAGGCGGGGGGAGGGATGTGTTTTACCGCTTCGCAACAATGCTCTTCTTATAGGCATCCAAATGGTTCAAAGCGATGCCGGTGCCTTTCGCGACGCAAAAGAGCGGGTCTTTGGCGAGCGTCGCCTTCACCCCCGTGCGGCGCAAAACAAGCTCCGGGAAGTTGCGCAGATGTGACGAGCCGCCGGTCATAATAATGCCGCGGTCTATGATGTCGGCCGAGAGTTCCGGCGGCGTTTCCTGCAAGACATCGCGAAACGCTTTTAAAATCTCACGCAGTTCCCTGCTAATCGCCTTCACCACATCGTTCGTGCGCACTTCGGTCGTGCGTGGAAGCCCCGTTACGAAGTCGCGCCCGCGCACGGGCATCGTAAGTTCCGCCGACTCTTCTACTGGTATAGCGGACCCCACGGTAATCTTTATATTCTCCGCCATATGTTCCCCTATCACGAGGTTGTAGGTCTTTTTAATATAATCGGCAATCGCGGCGTCCAGTTTGTTGCCGGCGCACTTGACGGACAGCGACGACACAATACCGCCCAAGGAAATGACCGCGACATCGGTCGTGCCGCCGCCGATGTCTACCACCATATGCCCCGCCGGCTCGTGGATGGGTATTCCAGCGCCGATTGCCGCGAGCACAGGTTCCTTCACCACAAAAGCGTTCTTCGCGCCCGCGCGGAGCGCGGCTTCTACGACCGCGCGCCGCTCCGTGCTGGTGATTCCCGCCGGCACCGACACCAGCACCTCTGGCTTCCAGATATTCCAGCGTCCGAGCGCTTTGCCGATAAAGTAGCGGAGCATCGCCTCCGTGACGCGGTAGTCGGCAATCACGCCGTCTTTCAAGGGCCGGTACGCGACGATAGAATCTGGGGTCTTGCCGACCATCTGCTTTGCGCCGGCGCCGACGGCGAGGATGCGGTTGTCGTCTTTTGAGACGGCAACGACCGAGGGTTCGTTTAAGACGATTCCCCTGCCCGGCACAAACACGAGCGTGTTCGACGTCCCCAAATCAATCCCCAGTTTTTTAGTGAAAATACTCATTTTAATTATTAACGCGCTCTATCATAACACCAATTTTCTGCAAGCGTTCCTCTATGCGCTCGTAGCCGCGGTCTATCACTCGCGCATTGTGCACCACCGACTTTCCGTGCGCCACAGTGGCGGCAATAATGTATGCAAGCCCCGCGCGCAAGTCGGGCCCGTAGAGCTCTTTGCCCTTCAAGGGGGTCGGACCGACAACGCGCGCGCGATGCGCATCCCACAGATCTATGCGCGCGCCGAGCGCCACAAGGTCTTTTGCATAGGCAAGCCGCCCGTCAAAAATCGTTTCGTGGATGAGCGCCTCGCCTGTGGCTTGCGTCAAAAACACCGCCGTCGGCGCTTGAAGGTCGGTCGGAAAGCCCGGGTACTCGCGCGTTTTAATGCTGAAACTGCGATATGCTTTTTTGTTTGCTGGCGAGCGGATGCGCAAAAAATCTTTCCCCTCTTCAATCGCCACGCCCGCATCGTGCAGGAGCTCAATTAAAATCCGAATGTGCTCGGGTACGCAGTGTGTTATGGAAATATCTTTTCCCGCAAGCGCGGCGAGAATAAGGAAGCTACCGGTTTCAATGCGGTCGGGGATAATCGCCATTGCCTCGCGCGGAGGGCAAAGTAGGGCGGCACTCCCCGTTATCGTGATGGTTGGCGTGCCGGCGCCCGCGATGCGAGCGCCGCCTTTTTGCAAAAACTCCGCGAGGAACACGACCTCCGGCTCCATGGCGGCATTACGCAACACCGTCGTGCCCTTCGCGCGCACTGCCGCAAGCATGAGCGTTTCGGTGCCGGTAACCGTAACTTGGCGGAAGAAAATGTCCGCGCCGCGCAGACCCGTTTTTGGCGCGCGGAGCCGGTAGCCAAAATCGCCATCTTCGTAGACAGCACCCATTTTCGCAAACCCTTCCAAAAAGAGGTCTATCGGCCGCGCGCCGATAACGCACCCGCCCGGGTGCGGGAACTCCGCGTTTCCGAACCGAGCGAGCAGTGGCCCCGCAAATATAATCGACGCGCGCAAACGCTTCGCAAGATCGTTTGGAAGCGCCCCGCCTGCGGCGGGGCGCGCGTCTACCGCAAGCGCGCCGCTCCCGATGCGCTTCACCGATGCGCCGAGTTCTTCTAAAATACTCTGCATCGCCTGCGTGTCTTCAATAAGCGGGACGCGCGCGAGCGCCACGGGGCCCTCAAAGAGAAGCGTCGCCGCAAGCGCGGGGAGTGCCGCGTTTTTGGAGCCGCGCACGGGGAGCTCGCCCGCAAGAGTTCGCTTGCCGCCAAGCCCTTGCACCACAAAAAAGTCCTCTGCCATAGGGCTTGTATTGTACGCCTTTGTTCACAAAAATCCACTTTCTGTTTTTGCTATACTTCCCCTATGGACATACCAACGGGCTACTTGGAAAAACTGAAGAAAAAGCGAGCGAGCCCTACCAAAGGCGGGGCGAGCGAGCGGCAAGAGCTTATTCAGCGCTTTACCGACAAAATCAACGCCGAGCGCGTGGGCACCACATTCAAACCAGCTTCGTGGGGGCAAGTAAACGGCCTCGTGCGGCAACTCAAAGAACCGGAACTTTATCGGCTTTTCGGAGCGTGTGAACAGGGTAAGAGTTTTAGCAAGCGGTTTTTCTGGCTTATCAAACAAATAAAAAAGTAGTATAATGCGCATATGCCGACACATGCGAGCTCTGTAGTCAAAGACGAGCGCGCGCTCCGCGAGGTGGCGCGCGAGGTGCCGCGCGCCGACATCGCGACCGAAAAGATGCGCCGCCTTTTGAGCGGCATGAGCGTGGCGCTCGCGCAAGAGGACGATGGCGTGGCGCTCGCGGCGCCGCAAGTCGGCAAGCCCCTACGCTTCTTTATCGTCTCGGGCAAGGTTCTCGCGCGGCTTGCCCGCCGCGCAGAGCCCCTCCCCGATGCAGTGTTTTTCAACCCCGTTCTGCGCAAAGTATCGCGCGAAAAACAGGTCGTGGAGGAGGGGTGTTTGTCGCTCCGCTATCTCTATGGGCAGGTGAAACGCGCCAAAAAAGTAACGCTGGAGGCGTACAATGAGCGGGGCGAGAAGCTTTCGCGCGGGGCGTCGGGCCTGCTTGCGCAAATCTTCCAGCATGAAGTAGACCACCTAAACGGCGTTTTGTTTATTGACACCGCCACCGATATTATTAATATTCCGCCTCAACAAAAATAATTCCTTCGCAAAACATATTTTTAAAAGTCCTCGGTAACGCTCGGGTCGCTCCAACGCGACCACTCGCTCCAG
>CAYTVT010000051.1:0-4108 GCA_964441855.1 uncultured Candidatus Saccharibacteria bacterium
CTTCACCGGTATTGTATTTTCACCGAGCGAGTCTCCGAGACAGTTGCCCAGACGTGACACTATTCAACGCGCGGGAACTTACCCCGCAAGGAATTGCGCTACCTTAGGACGATTATAGTTATCGCCGACATTCACCAGGGCTTATAACAATCACCACCCAGCACTCTTGCCTCAACCCTCTCTCAAATCAAAACTATATTCTAAATATAATTGAGTCCGAAGAGCGGGGTTAAGAACAGAGTGCTGGGCAACGTCGTTATTTGACCTTCTGGCATTGGTCAAGTGTCACCCCCTATACATCCTCTTACGAGTTCGCAGGGAGCTGTGTTTTTGATAAACAGTCGCCAGGCATACTTTAGTTGCAGCCCCTCTTGCGAGGGGCAAGCCATATCCCTAAGTTACGGCTGCTTTTTTGCCGAGTTCCTTGGAGACCTCTCACTCGTTCGCCTTACTCTACTCGAGCTGACCACCTGTGTCGGTTTGCGGTACGGTCATGACGCATGTAATCGTAGAAGGTTTTCTTGAAGGAGCGCTTTGCCGCATTTGCTCTGGCCGAAGCCGGAACATGCGCGCTGCGCTTGGAAACCGCATTAAAGCGAGGATTCCGGATTTTCCTGGAACCCTTCCTTACGCCACGCACGCAAATCCAATAATGCGCGCGGCATACTGCTCCTCGTCACTCCATCGACATGCGCCACGGTCACGGAATATTAACCGTGTGTCCATCGCCTACGGCGTTCGCCATCGGCTAAGGCCCGACTAACCCTCCTCTGACAATCATTGAGGAGGAAACCTTGGTCTTTCGGCGCTCCGGTTTCTCACCGGAGTTGTGGTTACTTGTGCCAACATTCTTACTTCCAAACGCTCCACCCCGCCTCACGGCGTGGCTTCATCGCAGATTGGAATACTCTCCTACCGCGCCCCAACTCGAAAGTCGGAGCACCCTCAGTTTCGGTACCATGCTTAAGCCCCGATCATCTTCGGTGCGGCGTCTCTCGATGAGTGAGCTGTTACGCTTTCTTTAAATGATGGCTGCTTCTAAGCCTACATCCTCACTGTTTACGAAATACCACCTCCTTACGATGCACTGAGCATGAATTTAGGGACCTTAACTGGAGATCCGGGCTCTTCCCCTCTTGACCGGTGGAGCTTAGCCCCCACGGTCTAACTGCTATGTTTTAACTTTTGGTATTCGGAGTTTGATAGGTCAAGCGGCCTTTCGGCCTGTCCCGACCTTCCAGTGCTCTACCCCCAAAAGGAACACATAACGCTAACCCTAAAGCTATTTCGGAGAGAACCAGCTATTACCAAATTCGATTAGCTTTTCACTCCTTGCCACAAGTCATCGCAGAGTATTGCACAGCTCTAGCGTTCGGGCCTCCCTCCGACTTTCGTCGGAGTTCACCCTGCTCATGGCAAGCTCATCTGGCTTCGGGTCCCAAAGAGAGAGCGCGTCCCGCTTTACAGCGGGACTACGCGCTATTCACACTCGCTTTCGCTACGCCTCCGCCCTTGTTAAAGGGGCTTAGACAAGCTCTCTCCCTGGACTCGTTGGCTCATTCTTCAATAGGCACGCTGCAACCCCGCCGAGGCGGGGCCGCAACTCTTTGTAAGCATACGGTTTCAGGTCTATTTCACCGCCCTCAACGGGCTGCTTTTCACCTTTCCCTCGCGGTACTTGTTCACTATCGGTCTTGAAAGATATTTAGCCTTGCCGGTTAGTTCCGGCGGGTTCCCCCAAGGTATTCGTGTCTTGAGGTACTCAAGGACGGAAACAAGAAAGTGCGTTTGTTTTCGTGCACGGGGCTATCACCCTCTGGGGCGCTTCTTTCCAGAAGTTTACACTAACAAACACATTGATAACTTTCCTCCCGCCGAAGCGGGACATCTCCGCCTTACAACTGCTCCAACTTGCGTCGGAGCTCTGGGCTGTTGCGTTTTCGCTCGCCGCTACTTGCGCAATATCTATTGATTTCTTTTCCTCCGGGTACTGAAATGTTTTACTTCCCCGGGTGCGCTCTCCGATTTGCATCGGAGTGTCCCGATTATTCATCGGGACGGGTTTCCCCATTCGGACATCTTCGGATCAAAGGTTGCTCGGCACCTCCCCGAAGCGTATCGCCGCTACGCTGCGTCCTTCATCGCTCTTTCAAGCCAAGGCATCCACCGTACGCCCTTGTTTCCTCTTCGGAAACAGGTAACCTTGCCCACCGCGCCTACGGCGGGGGCATTTTAGTTCTGCTTTTTACCATTGATTTGACCGCCGCACGCCATACAATCAGCGTGCGGCGTCACTAACTCTCCCGCCTGTGCCAAGACCCCTTAGCGCGACGGATTGCAGTTGTCAAAAAGCAGTCGTTCGGAAAAAAACAAACGCCCCCCGCTTCAGAGCGGGGGGCGTTTTCGGCACAACGACTTAAAAAGCCGGGGGCCGCGCGCTCCGCTCCAAAAAAGGTTTCTTCGTATGCAACATATTCAGAATACCCCCAGTATAGCCGCCCCAGAAATCCTGTCAACTGGGGTGTGTATTACGGCACGGCGAGCTTGATTTCAGAAAGAGTTTGTAGTACCTTTCAGCGCAGAATTATAGAGAAAGGATACTTATGGAAGTAGCAACACTTTGTTATTTGATAAGGCACTCAGTGCATCTCGGCGGTCGCGGTTTGGTATGTCTCGCTCGTAAAAAACAAAAAATCGGTGCGGGACTATGGAACGGGTACGGCGGTCATGTGGAGAGAGATGAGACCCCACTGGATGCGGCGAGACGGGAATTGCGAGAAGAGGGAAAGGTAACACTCGTGAACGGTCGTGAAGTGGCGTGCGTTTACTTCTCTGAACGCTCGCCGCAGACGACATACCGTGATCTCGTTAATTACGATGCGCAGTTTCGAGTGCATATCTTTGTGGGAGAATCCGAATTCGGAAAAGAGCCGGAAGAAACGGAAGAGATGGGCCCGCCGATGTGGTACGAGTTTGACAAAATCCCGTACCACGAAATGCTTCCGGCAGACCGTTTTATTCTTCCCATTATCTTCGCGGATAATAGCCGCTCACTTTTCTTTGAATCGGAAATGTACTACGGCCCAGAAAAGAAAGAAGTGGAGTGGGTCGTTATTCGTCCGTTCAAGTAACCGTATAACACACAGGAGCGCCGCCGCTCCTGTTTTTTATCATCTTATTTTCTCTCCACTCTCACTGCATTGTTTGCAAATAATCAAGTAAACCTATATGTAGAAATAGATTCCGACCGTAATCTATTTCTACATTATAAGTTCTGTATAAATAACAGAAACACGGAGGGAACGCGACTAGAAAACATTATGCGAGGTCGAATTCTTTTCGTAGCCATCGGTCATTCTCTATTGATTCTGCAACGACATACAAAAGACCGCCGCCAACACGGAAACGGGTTTTTAGTAGCATTGCGACTTCTTCACAGTCGTACGGGTATACCCACACGCTATCCTGCAAACGCAAGAAACCGAGACGGCGCAGGAATATGCGTAATCCATCTCGAGATTGCCGGCGTTTTTCCCAAATATCAAAAACGAGAATGCGCCATTTTCCGTCCCACTTTTTTGGTTTAGAAAGTGTCAGTTGCCCTTCTTCGTATCGCGCTAATTCACGCGCTCCCTTCTCGGCGAGCGCCAAACATAGTTTGCCGTTGCGCCGTTCAAACCGAATGAAGCCGCGATGCATCAAACGCTCGACCACACGATTGATATACGACGGGCGGCGGTAGCGTTTATCAAACATGCCAAGCGCTTGCAAAGCATTCGGCGCACAAAGCGCCATTGCCAGTAGTCCGGCTCCAGCAATTACTTTCAACACCGCGAGTGCAACTTTGGTGATACGCAATTCTTTCTCTTGTTTTCGCCTCATATATTTACAAACTAATGTTAAATTAGTTTACGGTCGGAATCTATTTTAACATACTCAAAAAGAACGGGCGCAGATTTTGTAAGAATTACTTTTTGAGATGCACGGTTTCTCCATCAGAAACAAAAATGATCGTGCCGTGCTCGTAGGTGCCGAGAGTAGGCACGCCAAACCGCGCGAGGCGCGCGGTTACTTCGGGGTGCGGGTGGCCGTAGCGGTTGTCTTTGCC
>CAYTVT010000052.1:0-3847 GCA_964441855.1 uncultured Candidatus Saccharibacteria bacterium
TTATAGGAGCGGGTACCACAGCGCTTGCCGCTAAACGCCTCGGTAGAAACTATATCGGTATAGATATAGACCCAAAGTACAAAAAAATTGTTGCCGAGAAATTAGCGAAAGTGCACTACCGCTCTAGCAACGGATACAAGTACAACGATGATGCTCCAGCAAAAGCATCAAAATATTTGCGTAATCTAACACTCTCTGAGGATGAGGGAATTTATCCTATTGATCACCCGCAACTCTCTCCATTTCCATCAGTGCCTACTTACTATCGATCTGCACCCGTTTAATAATTCCACGATGCTTTTTAATAATGCGCTTAGACCGATATACAACAGTGTGCGCAAACATATCTTGAAATTGTTGGAATGTTTTCACAGGTGATTCAGCGTCAAAATTTTTTGGTCTCAAATTGCCGTCTTTTTCTCGGTACTTAAGGACTCTGCCTTTGTTTGCGACTCCGATGAAACGGTAAAAGGGCTCAATTTCCACATTTTTTATTTCCTTCGTCGTATCGTCAAAGCTATAGACGACAAAAACATAATATATATTTTCGCCGCCGTATTTTTGTGTTCGTTTTGGCCATTCAGCCAGTGTACCCATGTCATTCTCACTGTTTTTTGTCAGTATCCATGTGCCATTACGGTTTTGTCTTCTGTTTCCCGACTTAAACTCAATAGCAAGGGGCGGTATTGTTTTTAGTTCAAAATCCGGAAAATAGTTTTTGTGTGGTGCCATCGCGTAATCACTTTCGTTCACAATAAAACCAGTACTTCTGAAAAGCGCGACCAAGGCGGCACTAATATGCTTCTCAATAGCAGTTCCAAAAGTCCGATAATCAAAACCGTTTTTCTTTACTACCCTTATCAACAAATCTAGTATTTGATTCGTGGCAGAAAGCAAAACAGCAATCGCTTGCGCGCCATCTTTTTTAGATTGCGTCATATCGTAGAACCCTATCACATTTTTTCACTTCTCACCACCCGCGCGGCAGAAAAGAATTAAGGTGCTCCGTGCCGCCTGTCTACTGCAGTGTTTTGCAAAACATTAGTATAGAGATGCCGCGAGTAGTGAGCCGATGCAGGACGCTCGGGCCAGAATTGCGCTTCATGATGAGGCCGGCGATGGCGAGCTTGCGAATGTGGTCGGAGACATTTTCGTAGCCCATCTTAAGCCGCTTTGCTATATCTATAACCGAGAGCTCCGGCTCCTTCTCTAGCAAATCCAGCATCTTGAGGCGGCTGTGATTGGAAAACCCGCGTACAACCCGTTCCACTTTTCTGTATTCAAACGCCATAGCACTAGTATACATCGCTTTTCCATACGCCGCCTGTTTACGCCCGATGTTCTTATGCTAATGTTTTGCAAAACACTGGTATAGACACAATCGTCGGCAGTTTTGCATCGCGACTCGCCGGCAAAATCCTTCACCTACCGTGTAGCAGAAAAGATCGAAAAGGCCATCGGCCAAGTTTCTTATGCACCGCCCCATGCTTGCGCGTTTTGATGAAGGTGCTATACTCAAGAAGTACTTGAAAAAGTATAGGTGCTAACCGCGGCCCGCTATCTTCGGATGGCGGGCTTTTTATTGAAATTGTCCATGCTTGTTTTTTCTGCGGCGGCGGTGTAGAGTGGACGGCAGAAAAGACGATAACAACAGTGTTCCTTTCCAAAGAAAGTATGAAAACATATATGGCGGAATTGCATCGGTACGATGCGCGGCGCAACACCTGCAATGGTTTTATCGCGGGCTCTGTATTGAAGCAGAAAACCGCGCTCGCGCGGTGCATAAGACGCAACTGTGGTACTGGGCGACCTACCGCGGCAAACACGGCCCCGCGCACCGCGCGCTTGTCGTCAACGACCCGTATGGAGAAGTACGCTACGACCCGACATTTAATTGCGGCGATAAAACAAACCGCTTGCTCGACGACACAACGGTTGCACGCATACTTGCTGAAGCAGGTGGTGAACTTGTGCGCGACGAGCGTGCATGGCGACCGCACCATCCTCCTGGGTCGGTGCGCCGCGTCAAACGCCGCCGCGACTTCGGTAAGTTTATCGCGCCCCATATCAGACAAATGAAAAACGGGCTCTTGTACTACCGCATAACAACCGTGCCGCAACGCACGAAAAACGGCCGGCGCTTGCGCAAACGCAAATATTGCGATGTGCGCCTCGCGGCACGCACGGTGATGGAAGCGGCAGATGAAATTGAACGGCGCACGCTTCTTTTGCAACACAAGCACACCGCGCGCCGCCCGATGCGCCAGCGCTCTCTGAAGATGCTCCGCACATATACCGCGCGTTTGTGTATGGTACATTCTCCTGCTCCGGCAGGTACGCCATAAACAACCACAACATTCATCGGAGAAAAAATATGTTTTACCGAGGCAGACGGAGTAAAAACACAGGAGGAGTGCCACAGAAACGGATTGCGGTATGGTGCGTTGAATGCAGAACCGAGCGCATTACGGCTGTGCAACACACGACATACGGTCAGAGCGATGCCTATATTATTTGGTGCAATGTGTGTCTTCGCGACACCGTGCACACACCCCTCCATACCCCACCGCTGTTCCCCGCGCCGTACGAAGACGCGGCACATTACGCCCTCGCGCTTGTCGCGGAGGCTTTCTTTTTTTAGTTGCTCCACCGCCAACTACAAATACGACAGAGGGTTTAAGTATGCGCCCGGGTTGGCGACGGGCATTGTATAGTCGCGCCCGCACACGCGGCTTGGGCGCTTTGCCACAGAGACGCCCTGCGTCGCAAAGACGGTAAAGTGGAGGTGTGGGCCTGTGGCGTAGCCCGTCGCCCCGCTGTAGCCCACTACTTCGCCTGTTGTAATGCTCTGCCGGGCAGAGACGCGGACAAGCGAGAGGTGTGCTGAAAGTGTCGTGAGCCCGTTGCCGTGTTCAATAAGAATCCACTTTCCATACGAAGCGGCGGGGCAAGTAAGATCGGTGTCGCCCACTGCCTGCACCACCCCAGAAAGAGCCGCTTTGACTGGCGTTCCGACCGCGGCGCGAAAGTCAACGCCATTGTGCCCCTGCCCTTTGTATGCGCCGCTTCGTGCAAATGGCGTATTGCCGAAATACTGGGTAATCTTGACAGCATCCAAAGGCCAGCGCAAGACGCCGCTCCCCGCTTGCGGGAGGCGCGACGGGTCAAGCTCAAATTGCAGCTGCAGTTCGTACTCCAAAAGTTCTTGCGAGAATGCCTCGCGCCGCGCGAGGCGTTCGTTCAAAAGTCTTTGGTAATTCGCTTCTTTGTTTTTTGTTTGATTGAGAAATGATTGTTGCGCGGCGCGCTCACCGTCGGCAATGCGTTTGCGGTCGGCGAGCTCGTCTTTAAGGCCAGTAAGCTCGTGGCGCTTTGCGTCTACCGCCGCGCGATCATCCTCCAGCTCCTCCTTGAGTTCCTTCACTTCGCGCACGCGCTCCGAGAGCCGCGCTTGCACGAGCCGGAGCGCATCGGCGCGCAGCCACGCGCCGGAAAATCCATCGGCGCCGAGAAATGTCTTCACGGCGCTCGCGCGGCTCGTTTCGGCGAGAATGCGAAGCGCCTTTTCCATACTTGCGCTCCCACGCCCAATGCGCCCCTCCTGTACGCCGATGTTTTGGGTGAGTGCGTCCAAAGAAAGGGTCGCCGCGGCGATTTTGCTCTCGGTCGCGCGGATTTCGGCAAGAAGTTTACGCCGCGTGATATCCAGCGCCGCAATCGCGGCTTGCAAAGTGTTCGCTTGCGTTCCCACCGCCTCCAATTCCTTCTGATACCCCGCAATTTCTTTTTCCAATTCCGCAATCTGCGCGTTCCGTTCGTTAATTTTTACCTGCAAGTCGGCAATGTC
>CAYTVT010000053.1:0-414 GCA_964441855.1 uncultured Candidatus Saccharibacteria bacterium
CGCCGGCACGCTCTGCTTCGTGAGCGCATTAAAGAGCGTGCTTTTCCCCACATTCGGTAGCCCCACGATTCCGATTTTCATATTTTTTCTTTCTGTTTAATTAACTATGTCTGGTAGGTGTCTTAATTTTTTACCTTGATACTTAAAATGATCCGCACCCGCATAAGCACCACTCAGTTTACCTCGCTGTTCATAGAGTTTATTGGTGAGCGGCGCCAACTTATACACTTGCCCGTCGTATTCAACCTCACGCTCGCCAACGATTTTTGCTGTTATTTTAGGATCGGCAATAAATGTAATTCCGTCGCCGTTCTTCAGACCTTTTTTATAGAAACTGAACAATGCTCCACGCTTTCTCGCTTTTGAGACCTTATCGAATTCTTTATCTTTGTTAATGTCTTTAGGATAAACCAC
>CAYTVT010000053.1:424-3283 GCA_964441855.1 uncultured Candidatus Saccharibacteria bacterium
CAAAAGCAACTGCCTCGCTAGTTCGTAGTCTAAGGCGAATAACTCACTATCACCGATCCTCTGCTTACTGAAAACCTCATGCAAAAGACCCTCCTTTTCTTTGTAGTCTTCCAATTCAATAGCGAAGAACCTTCTCAAACCAACTACATTATAGTAGCCGTTTGCCTCAAGTTCATGCATGCGCTCTGGATAATTACTTATGCCTGTTTGCCCTATTTTTATCAAACCAGAAACAGCGGTTGTCATGATGTAAATAATTCCCCTCATATTGTTTATTGTTTATCTTTAATAAGCCCACGCCATTTAAATGGGATTTAATATGAAAAATATAGCATATTCTCGCTCCAACTCCAAAATGGCGGGTTCACGCCTTTTTCTTCAGCAAAAAGCCGTAGTCCACTCCCCTCTTCTGCGGCGGCGGGAGCGGGTGTATCACCATTCAATATACTCTCCTCTTTTCAAGGATTTTTGTATACCAAGATCACCAAGAAGCGTATTGAGTGCCCGACCATGTCCCACCAGAAGCATTGTCTTTCCGGCGAATTCATTTTTTATATCATTCAGCAGTGCGTGTTCTCTCATCAAGATTTGACGTCGGTTTTCTCCACCGAATGGAGTGAAGTCGTAATCACTGCGGTCATCCTGTTTCTGTATCAGATCTTCGCCGTATTTTATAGTAATTTCTTGCCGCGTCATACCATCAAGAGAACCGTGCGAACACTCATTCAAACGCGTGTCTTCTTTAACGACCGGAACCTGCAATTCTTTGGAGAAAATCTCCGCCGTCTGGATTGAACGCTTTAAACCGGATGCGACAATACCGTCTATGTTCAACTTTTTCAGTTCTTTTGCCAATTGTCTCGCTTCATCTCGTCCGGTTTTATGTAACACCGTATCCGTTTGACCTTGGATACGCCGCTCCATATTCCACGCAGTAGTGCAATGTCTTACAAAAATAAATTTCATAAAAGGAGAAAACCTTATCGGATTAATTACTTATAAAAGTATCTGACTCCTATTCAATCCGGCGGAACGGAATTTTCAATTCTGCCAAGCAGGTCGCGTTTTACTATCAACCTTCGTTTTCGTGGCAATGGCAGCGGAATAGTGAATTCAAACGGAATGGATGTGCAACCCGTATTTGTTACCGAGTAGCCGTGTTGGGTTGCGTTCGGGGTGTGCCGATTTTTAAGCTCATACGAAAAAACACTATATCATAAAAAAGCTCCGACTATGGTCGGAGCAACACCAATACTAAGGTGTGGGCGCAGGTTCAATAGCTGTATTGCTTTTCTGTACAGCTCCTCCTGAGGCAAGGCGTATCGTTAGAAGCGCTTTTTTCGGCTCACCAACACCCGCCACAGTCATGTCAAACTTACCCTCAATCCTTCCTCGTTGACCTTTCCAATCACCATAAGTGATAATCACCTCATCTCCCACATCGACTTTTTCTGCATTCATAGCATAGGGGCTCCTTTCTGTTGTCTGCATGACAGTATCTACCTAAAGCGGCATAAGCGCAAGGGTGATATGCGCCGCAATTTTTTTGTTTACAAACATAGATACCACAACGGCATTCTCTGGCGCCGGCGCTTCGTTTCTTGTAGGCGTCGCAGACGCTTGGTTGTGCGGCCCCGCCGCGGCGTGGCTGCGGGCGGCGAGCTCTTCCAAATACGAAAAGTTTCCTATTTCCACCCGCTTGCCGTTCACCGTGCCCGACACTCCTATCCCGTGCGCCTCGGTATATTCGTAGGGCGTCCCGAACGCGCGCGGGAGCGCTTTTCCCTGCTTGCAAATCGCGCGCCCGATCGGATGCGCGCTCCTGCTCTCAAGCGACGCGGCAAGGTGGAGCGCTTCGCGAAGCGAGAGCGAATCGTCGCAGACGGCGAAATCGGTGATTTCGTATGCGCGCTCGCGTGGCGCCGCCGTTTTTTTTAGCCACTTTCCAATTCCCATAGCTCTTAAGCTCTTACGCTGTAACTTGCGCCATCTTTTTCTTTGCTAAAAGGAGAAGTGCAAAGAGAGGTTTGCTTCATGGGGATACTATACCACAAAAGACGCACATCCATGTGCTATACTTTCTCTATTATGATGACGCGGCGGGAATGGGGCGGAGTGGTATGGGTAGACGCGGAGCATCCGACCGCGAAAGAAGTTCGCGCGCTCGTGGATGAGTTTAACCTGGCGCCGGCTGTGGGCGAAGAGCTCTCGCGCCCGTCGTGGAAGCCGCGCGCCGACCGCCACGGTGATACGGTGCATGTGACGCTCCACTTCCCCATCCCGCGCCGACGGAAGGAAAAAACGGAAGAGACGGAAGATGAGATTGACTTCATCGTCGGCCGCCGCTTCTTCATTACCACGCGCTACCGCCACAACGACGCGCTCTTTGAGCTTCTGCGCCAAGCAGACGCCGCGGCGCTCCTTAAAAATAACGCGGCGCGCGTCGCCGACAGCGTGGCGCTCTTCGCCTCGGTGGTGACCAAGCTCTACGACCGCCTTTTTGCAGAAATGGGAGAAAACTCCAAGCGGCTCGCCGACATTGAGAAAGACATTTTTAAGGGCAAAGAGCGCGATATGGTGGTGCCGCTCTCGGAGGCGGGGCGGGAACTTTTGGATATGAAGCGCGCGCTCTCCTTCCACAAAGACCTCTTGGAGTCGTTTGCGCGCGCCGCGCTTGGGGCGTTTGGAGCGGATGCCGCGGCGCGCGCGCGGCATGTGGGAGGCGAAGTAACGCGGCTTGAGTTTATCGTCCAGCGTAACTTGGACCTCTTTTCTGGGCTCCGCGAAACCCACAATTCGCTTTTAAACGCGCGCGAGACGGCAACGATGCGCGTCATTGCCGTCGTCGCTTTCCTCACA
>CAYTVT010000053.1:3293-3773 GCA_964441855.1 uncultured Candidatus Saccharibacteria bacterium
CCTGCCTCCATTATTACCAACTTTTTCCAGGTAAGCATGGAGGGCGTGCCGCTTATGGGGCATCCGCATGGGTGGCTTATCGTTACGGGCATGTCGCTCGGGCTCACCGTGCTTCTGGTACTCATCGCCAAAACAAAGAAATGGCTCTGACGCTCTACAATACGCTCAAGAAGCAGAAGGAGGAGTTTGTGCCGCTTCGCGCACTCGTCGCGGGGCTCTACCATTGCGGGCCTACGGTTTACAACTTTGTGCATATCGGAAATTTGCGCGCATATGTGTTTGCTGATGTGCTCCGGCGGACGCTTGAGTACGGGGGCTACCTAGTAAAGCAAGTCATAAACATCACCGACATAGGGCACCTTGCAAGCGATGCAGACGACGGCGAAGACAAGATGGTGAAGGCGCTCCGGCGCGAGGGTAAGCCATTAACGCTTGCGGCAATGAAAGAAGTCGCGGAGAAATATGAGCGCGCGTTTCGCG
>CAYTVT010000054.1:0-3571 GCA_964441855.1 uncultured Candidatus Saccharibacteria bacterium
CTCGCGCCGCCGACAGCAGGGTGCGCGCCCCAGAGTTTGAACAAGAACCCGCCGTACAGCGCCTGCCGCCAGTCGGAAGTTTTATAAAAATCGCGCGGGCGCGAAACATAAAACATCGGCAACAGCCGCGAGAAGAACGGCAGTGCCGCCGGCACGAGAATCGGGTCCAGTTCGCTTGAATGATTCGCCGCAAAGATAACCCCCCTTTTGCCATTAAGATACGATCGTATCTTAATGTCATGCTTCAGATTCCCAAAACCGCGAGTGGCAAAACGGCAAAAGAAGCGCAAGGCAAGGCGTGTGGGCACCCATATTGCGCGTTGCAAAATGAACGGCGACCAAAAGAAAAATAAGTTCATGTGTGGTATAGTATCTCCGCTCGCCCTCGTCGTTCAACGGACCCCAGTAGCAGAACGTCGAAGACTAGTTCGCTACGGGGCACGGTAGGATATGTTCCCTCCTTGCCCCGTACAATGTCCCTGTAGTCTAATGGATAGAATACTTCCCTCCGAAGGAAGTGGTGCAGGTTCGATTCCTGCCAGGGACATAGAAAGTTAGACATTGTTTGGGGCGAAGGAAGCGACGCAGGTTCAATTCCTGCCGAGGGCATTTTAAATCCCCTCCTTTTTGAGTTCTTCCACGAGCTTTTGGGCGCTCTTGGAGAGTTTCTGCGGCAGGTCAATTTTGATTTTGATGAGCAGATCGCCGCGTTTAGTGGGCGAGACGGGCACCCCCTTGCCCCGCACGCGGAGAATCTCGCCGTGCGTAATGCCTTCTGGAATCTTCACCGTCATATCGCCATCCAAAGTTTTGAGCGCGTATTCGCCGCCAAGGAGCGCTGTGGAGAGCTTGATGGGGAGCTCCGTCACGAGGTTTGCATTTTCTTTGCGGAAGAGCGCGTCCGGGGCAACACGCACCTTTACATACAAATCGCCTGCCGTGCCGCTGGCGACCGCCTCGCCCGCGCTGGACATGCGAATTACTTCGCCGTCGTCAATGCCGGGCGGCACGCGCACGAGTATTTCTTCTTGCTTCCGCGCCACGCCATGCCCGCGGCAGGCGGCGCACTTTTCTGACGGAACTTTGCCCGTGCCGCGGCAGGCGGCGCAGGGACGCACCGTTTGCATACTGCCAAAAAACGAACGCCGCGTTTCGCGAATCTGCCCCTTACCATTGCATGTGTCGCATAATTTCTCTCCTGTGCCGGGTTTCCCGCCCGTACCATTGCAGGTACTGCACAGCCCAGTTTTTGCAATAAGGACACGGCGCTCGGCGCCAAACACCGCCTCGGCAAACGCGAGCTCTACATCAATGGAAATATCACGCCCGCGCGCTGTGCGCCGCGAGCTTGCCGAGCGGCCGCCAAAGAGGTCCCCAAACATGTCTCCCAAATCAAACTCCATATCTACACCACCCTGTCCGCCAAAGCCCGCGCGCCGCACAAAATCGCTAAAGTCCCAGCCAGAGGCTGGTCCGCCTTCGGCGGAAAACCCGCCAAAAGGTCCTTGTCCGGATGCGGCGCCCTCGCTGAAGACGCGCCCGTACGCGTCGTACTCGGCGCGCTTTTTGTCGTCATAGAGCACGCTGTACGCTTCGCTCGCCTCTTTAAACTTTTTTTCATCTCCGCCTTTTTTGTCGGGGTGGTACTTGTGCGCAAGGTTTCGGAACGCTTTCTTTATGTCGTCCTTGTTTGCCGATTTGCTTATTCCAAGCGTTTGATAATAGTCCTTCGCCATACGATGCCATGGTATCACAAAACCATTTTTTATTCCATTGTCTTACCTTCTGGAGTAATCCCTTTTTCAATGAGAAGCGCGGTCTCCTGGCGCGTCAGCGTATTTCCTTCCAGCGCATTTGAGGTGTAGGTAAGCTCAACCTTGTACCACGCATCAAGATTTTTCTGCAACGCATCAGGAAGCGCGCCTCGCGCATCTATCTGCTTTTTCAACACTTCAATTTTTTTAAGCAATTCCGGTATCATGCGAATCATACTAGCACAAAACCCTTCTATGTGCTTCGGGTGTTTCGCCGCATACTGCGCCATCGGGCAATCGGCTCAACGGGGTTAGCCGCTCCGCCGATTGGTTTATCCAGTCATTTTGCAAAATGTCTGTATACACTATCTCTGACGATCGCTTGAAATAGTGTATGCGCGATTTTGATATTAAGGCACGATATCGGAGAGGCGCCAGATGAGTATGGAATGATTCGCCGGAATGGTTCCATATACAAAGAGCACGGACAATTTCAATAAAAAACCGCCGTTCTCTGAAATATCAGATACTAGGCGGTGTAACGCGTTGAGTACTCATTCCTTCATTGGTCGCCACGGTCGAGTGCCAAGGGGAATGGTAACTTTACTTGATCGTTGTCGCCACTCCGACAAGTCATCAAGAGGAATGGGTTCGGGGTGCACATAGCCCCCATGCCCGTCAATAATGAATGCGCGCGTCTCGCTAATTGGCTCCGCGCGAAATGGATATTTATGACCGACACACACAACGAAATATTCGCCATCCTTCCATAGAAGAGCCGAATAATTAGGTTGTGTCGCAATGATATTGAATTTTCCAGGTACCAGTTTTTCTGGATAATAAGTAAGCACACAAGTCAGCATACAGTTTATTTCGGTTAAGGTTTCTACAATCTCCACTGCTAATAATGAACAAGTTCAATGCCATGGTCAAGCTCAAACCGTTTAAGTTTTGCAAAGAAGCCATAATCGTTCTGGTCAGCTATTGGGTAGTACAATCGCGTTATGTCGGAGAGACACACTCCACCCAGTATTTGCGCCTCAATGTAGTGCACTCCTTCACGGGTCGCCACCGGTTCCGTCCCTTCCAGCACATAGTCAAACCAAAATCTGCCGTTGAGTTTTGTCGCTAACACGCCGTCAATGTCGTCCCACACATACACTTGATCTCGTTCCACAAGAAAAGAATCAAATGGCGTAAATGTTGTGTTCGCCCTTAATTCATTCTTCAATACAAACCGGAAATGCCCCCAGTGCACCAGAGGACTTAATGATGTAGGTGTGCCGAGATAATCAACAGCTCCGTAATTCGGCCGTTCCGAATCGTGCATATGGCTGAAGATAACTTGCAGGTCCTGCGTTGCTCCATAGAGTTTAAACTCAACCAACAACCTTGTTCTGAAGGTCTGGTCGTGGATGCCGCCAGTAAAATCTCCAATCTCAATCTTATTAAGTATTTTGCGAATCCTCAGGACGTTGTCAATTATTTTTTCATCACAATACTGGTCGCGTAAGTTTCTGTTGATTACGATCTGTGACTGTTCCAGTTTTTGCTTTGCCAGACGCAGCGTGCGCTTTTGGTTTTTGCGAAGCTTGGCGTGTTGTATAACGCGCTTAGCGCGGTGCCTGCTTTCCATCCGTACTTTTTCAAGGAGCTGTTTTTGATTTTCCGTCAGGGTGTTCATTCGTTCTTTCGGTGTAGGTGTCAGTGTTCTACTGTTCGTAACATATCAAAAATGTACCGAGAAGTCCACCCGTCAACATTGATATTTATAGGAAACATACACTATCTCTGGCGACCGCGAAAGATAGTGTATG
>CAYTVT010000055.1:0-2697 GCA_964441855.1 uncultured Candidatus Saccharibacteria bacterium
AATCGCTCCGGCGCCCACAATAATCGGCCAGGTAACAGCAGTCGTTTCTGCCGATATGTAGCCGAGCGCATCAAAGAGAAATACAAGCGCGAAAAGGAGCGCGAGCAGGGGCAAAATGCTTATATGTGCATGCATGGTAATAATAAAATACATTACAAATAAAAATACGCGACCATGAGTTTCTACCGCTTCATTATCGCATGGTTTGTAGGGGTAAATATATGGGGGGTGTGGATAGTTGACTTTTCCTGCGGGTGGGTATAGGGTACGGGCAGAGAGGGGGTGCCTATGAGCACTAAGTACACAAGAGGGTGGATCCGTATGCAGGTGATTGCGGGCTTGGTAGATCTCAATAAAGCCATGCCCGGTATCGCAAACAGCGATACCGAATTGATTAAGGAAGATGTGCTGCTTCTCATGGAGCATTTATCCGGTCAGTTCGGCACACATATTGAGTGGAAAAGGGCGCAACCGCGCCACGGCATCAAGATTTCCACCGTTGTGGGGTATCTTGAAGAAACACTGAACAGCAACGGAACCATACCCCCCTAAAACCCGCATGCTTTTAAAGCTGCGGGTTTTGTGTTACTGTATTTTTATGTTACTAGACAACATTAATACGACGATAGCGTCGGAGCAATCAGACGCGGAAATCTTGCGCGAATCGCGGGAGAACCCCGCGCTCTTTGAGGTGCTCGTCCTCCGCTACGAGGAGGCATTTCTGCGCAAGGCGCGCTTTATTCTGAAAGACGACGAAAAAGCACGCGACACGGTGCAAGACGCGTTTGTCAAAATCTACTTGAATGCGCACCGGTACCAGCCCGTGCCGGGCGCCTCGCCCAAATCGTGGATGTACAAAGTTCTCGTCAACCTCTGCTTCACCGCATGGCAGAAGGGGAAGCGCGACCACGAGTTCAACGCGCTTCTAGACCCCGAGCTTATGGAGGCGGTGCGCGACGGGAGCGAGGAAATAGAGCGCGAAGCGCGTATAGACCGCGACACGATCCTCTCGCTCCTCTCCAAGCTCCCCGTAACATTGGTGCGGGTCGTGGAGTTGCATTTTCTTGAAGGCAAGCCCCAGCGCGATGTCGCGCGCGCCGTGGGGATTTCGGAAGGCGCGGTGCGCGCGCGTGTGCACCGCGCCAAGCAAGCGATGAAGAAAATTCTTATTTCGCAAAGTAATAAATAACTATGTCAGAATACATTCAATCAGTTCGTCGGGAGGTGATGCGCCGCATTTATTTTATATTCTTCGCGCGCACCGTGGTGAAGCCGCTTGCAGTGAAGGGCGTGTTTGCCTTGGTTGGCGCCGCCGCCGTCGCTGGCCTCGTGTCGGTGCGCAGTGTCTACTGGAACAGCCCCTCTCCCGCGGAGTTTGCGGCGTTCGGCAAATTCGTGCTTTCGGCGTTTCTTAATACCGAGCTCTCCGTGCAGGCGCTCGCGCTCGTACTCGTGGCGCTCGCGGCGTGGTCGCTCCGCGACCTTATGCGTGCCCGTATTTTATTTTCTCCTATTCCGTTTCAGAAGCGCTAGCATCTCCTCCACGGGTCTGGTATTCACAATATCTTTCGCCTCCGCCCAGCCGCGCCGCGCTTGCGCAAGCCCCAAGCGGAGCGCGTGGAACCCGTCGGGCGAGTGCGCGTCGGAGCCAATAGAGAGCCGCACGCCCGCCGCGACGCATTGCCGCACGAGCGTATCGTGGAGGTCCAACCGTTCGGGAGCGGCGTCCATTTCCAAAACCACCCCATTTTCTTTTGCGACGGCGATGACCTCGCTCCAGTCCGCGAGAATGGCGGGCCGCTTGTTCAAAAGCCGCGCGGTGGGGTGGAAGATAATATCTACCAGCGGGTGCTTTATGGCTTTTATAAGCCGCTTGGTTTGGTCCTTCACCGACAGGTCAAAGTGGCTATGCACCGAGGCGCCTGCGAAGTCGAGCTGCGCGAGCGCATTGTCCGCAAGGTCAAGTGTTCCGTCTTTTTTGATATTCACCTCGGCGCTCTTCAAGATTCTGAAATTTTTTCCGCCGGAGGCGGATCCGCCTTTGGCGGAGAATTTTTCGTTCAACGCATCTATCTCTTTTGCCTGCTCTGCAAATTCCTTTTCGTCCATGCCGCCGGTCATGGCGAGCCCTTGCGTGTGGTCGGTCATAGCAATGTACTCTAGCCCAAGCGCGCGCGCCGCGTCCGCCATTTGCTCTATCGTGCGCGTGCCGTCGGTCCACACCGAGTGCGCCTGCAAGTCGCCCTTGAGCGCGCTATAGCCCACAAGGCGGGGGAGTGCGCCACGGGTGCTTACTTCAAGCTCGCCCGTCATTTCGCGCAATTCCGGCTCTATATAGGAGAGCCCCAACTTCTCGTATAGTTCTGCTTCGGTTTTTCCAGCGATATTTTTTTCTTTTGCATCAAAAAGTCCGTACTCGTTCAGCTTCCACCCTTTGGCAATCGCCCGTTCGCGCAAGGCAATGTTGTGTGCTTTGGAGCCAGTAAAATAATTAAGCGCCGCTCCCCACGACGCGGCGGGTACGATGCGCACATCCAGAGCAAGCCCGAGCGCCAAGCGCATATTTGTTTTCGCTGGGCCGCTTGCGTACACATGCTCCACCTCCGGAAGCGCCGCCACCTTTCGCATTGTTTCTTCCGGCTTTTCGGAGACGATCAGAAAATCAATGTCTCCCACCGTTTCTTTCATCCGCCGTAC
>CAYTVT010000055.1:2707-3428 GCA_964441855.1 uncultured Candidatus Saccharibacteria bacterium
CCGTACCGAGCCGCACGCGAGGGCGTTTTTGACTTCCGGAAAGGCGCGAAGCTTTGCCGCAAGCGCTTCCGCGACGGGAAGCACCGAGCCCAAAATGAGCCGTCCGCCTGTTGCGCGGCGGAAGGCGATGCCCTTGAGGATTTTTGCTTCACTTTTTTCGCCAAAGCCAGGGAGTGCGCGCAGTTTCCCCGCCTTTGCCGCCGCCTCCAGCTCGTCTAGGTTTTTTATCTTGAGTTCTTCCCATAGCGTCTTTACCGTCTTTGGTCCAATTCCCTCTACCGCGACGAGCTCGCTCAAGGCGACGGGTGTTTTCTTTTTTAGCCGTTCATACTCCGCAAACGAGCCGCGCGCGAGGAGCTCAGCAAGGTGTGCCGCAATGCCCGCGCCGATGCCCGGAATCTCTTGGAGCGCTTTGGGGCCGCCCCTCGCTACCGCCTCGTAGAGCGGCTCCTCGCGCGCCTCCACGGCAAGCGCCGCGCGCTCGTACGCGCGCGGCTTAAAGGGCTCGTTCTCTATCTCATAGAGCGCCGCCATTTCCCCCAAAATCTCCGCAATCTTCACATTAGAGAGGTGCTTCATGTTACACAGTATCTCACACATTACATGGTTATTAAAAGAATTTTTCTTGCGGTTTTCGCTTGTTTTTGCTATTGTCTTTGTAATGAAAAAAGATATACACCCGAAGTATTACCCAGATGCGAAGGTGTCGTGCGCCTGCGGC
>CAYTVT010000056.1:0-1170 GCA_964441855.1 uncultured Candidatus Saccharibacteria bacterium
CAATCGTCTTCCGACTTCCTCGCCGCTGAATCCATCTTTGACGCTGTCTCCATAGACCTCAAAGTGAACGGCCAAGACGGTCCGCTTACGGTAGAAAAACGGAGTCGCATCGTCATCTCATGGATTTCCGAGGGCGCCACCCGTTGCCGCGCAGTGTGGAGTAAAAACGACATTGCAAAGTCGGGCACCATCGCAGGCCGCGTCTCGCGCTCTGTTACCATCCGTGCCGCATGCGTAGATAACGAAGGCAATCGCGCCGATGATAGTGTCGTGGTGAATGTGTCAAGCTAATCGTTTGACTATTGACCGCGTTTGAGGGAAGTATTAAATCCGATTTTGCGGTGGACGGGAGGCAAAGGCGGCTCAAGGAGTTTGCGGATAGCATCAAAAACAACACGGAACTGCTGGTCGTATCGCGCTTCCAACTTCTCAATTTTCTCCCGCAGTTCCCTGTTTGTCGCAATCAGCTCGCGCAACTTCGTGAAGGTGCGCACAATTTGAATGTTGACTTGAATCGCGCGCTTGCTCCGCAAGACGCTTGAAAGCATGGCGACTCCTTGTTCAGTGAACGCGTGCAAACGATATTTAATATTGTGCCCGCGTCTTGAGGTGCCAAATTGGAACCTCAAGGGCGCATCGCCCAAGGTCGCAATTTGCGACCTTGAAAAGGTATCTGTTTCCCGCTTATTTAGTTGAAACATAAAATCCTCCGGAAAACGCGCACTATTCCTCCGTACAGCTTCATTTAATCTCTTTGTTTCTACTCCGTACAATGTCGCAAGGTCGCGGTCTAGCATCACCTTCTTTCCGCGAATAAGGAAGATTTTACTCTCAATCTTTTCCGGCATTACCGCCAGTTCTGCGTGTTTGTGATTCATAGTCCTAATAATTGCTTCGGCCGATACTGGAGCGCTTCCAAAATGTCGTCTTCGTTTACGCGCTCGCGCTCTGCAAGGTCGGCGATTGTGCGCGCGAGCTTCATCACGCGGTGGTACGAGCGCGCGGAAAGGTCTAAGCGGCGCGCGTTGCTGTTTAAAAGCCCCTTTGTTTTTTCATCAAGCGGAATGAGTTTTGCGATGTGTTTTGCCGGCGTGTCGGCGTTTGTTTTTGCCGCGAGTTTCATTTGTGCAAAACGCTCTGCCTGCCGCGCGCGCGCCGCAAGGACGTGAT
>CAYTVT010000056.1:1180-3405 GCA_964441855.1 uncultured Candidatus Saccharibacteria bacterium
GCACACGCATGTTTTCCCCTTTACTCCCTTATTTCCGCACGGGCAGGGGTTCATTGCCGCAATCAAAATAAAGTGAGCAGGAAAGTGCGCCGAGCCACGGGCGCGTGACACAGAAATCATCCGCTCCTCCAATGGCTCCCGCAAAGTATCTATGACGCGTCGGTCAAACTCGGGAAACTCGTCTAGAAACAGCACGCCGCGGTGCGCTAAGGTCGCCTCCCCCGGCTTGGGGATTGCACCGCCGCCAGTAATAGAAACATACGATGCAGTATGGTGTGGGGCGCGTACTGGCGGGTGCGCGACGATCGTGTCGCGCAGTTTTCCAGCCACCGAGTGAATGCTCGTTACTTCAAGCATTTCTTGAAACGAGAGCGGCGGCAGAATTCCCGCAAACGCTTTCGCAAGCATGGTTTTTCCGGTCCCCGGCGGCCCCCATAACAGTATATTGTGCCCGCCTGCCGCCGCGATCTCCAAACCGCGCTTCGCGGTCTCTTGCCCTTTAATATCGGAGAGATCAATTTGCGCTTCTAGCGGTGCATCGGGAATCGGCGTTTCCGGCACTGGTTTAAGCGCGCGTTTCTTAATATACGGCGTTTCGCTTCCATCACCCGGGAGATCTTTGGGGATAAGGTGTGCAATGACGCCAGTCAAGGTGGGTGCGGCGAAGATGCTCACACCGCGTATAAGCGCGGCTTCGCGCGCATTTTCTTCTGGCACAAACACTTCAGTAAACCCGCGCTTGCGCGCTTCTTCCACGAGCGGGAGTACCCCCGCAACGGCGCGGAGCGCGCCGTCAAGCGACAGTTCTCCTAAGAATAGTTTTTTCTCCGGTTCAAAACGAATAGCACCTGCGGCCTTCAAGTACGCGAGCGCCACCGGCAAATCAAACGCCGGCCCCTCCTTCTTGAGGTCTGCCGGCGCAAGCGAGACGGTCACTTTTTGATTTTTCTGCTTCGGCGATTTGAAGCCGCTGTTTTTGAGCGCTGCGGAAACGCGGTCGCGCGATTCCTCCACCGCCTTGTCGGGGAGCCCAACGACGGAAAACGAGTGGAGCCCGTTTGCAATATCAGCTTCAACGGAGATAAGGTGCGGCGTTAAGAGGTGCGTCTCGGCGCTCCATACTTTCGCGAAGCTCATAGATGTTTCTTGCAGGTGGTTGCCGCAGGGTTCGCTTCCAGTCGGTCATTCTCAATTATCTCCCCACCCTTTTCGCACTTTCCATACGAGCTCGCTTTTATACGCGCGAGCGCCGCCCTCACTTCGTTGTAGCGGATTTCCAACTGCTTCACGATTGCGGCGTTGCCCTCAAACGCTTCCAAGCTATCGGCGACTTCTGTTTCATCTGCCGCGAGCGTGTCCAGTTTTTCCGGCACCGCTTGCCAGTCGTTCGGGTTGTCGGGGTTTTTACGCCCAACGCTCTCCAGCTCCGCCTTTAGTTCTGCAAGCTCGGCGGTTAGTTTCTCTTCAAAATGTTTTATGATTTTTTTGTCCATTGCCGATAGTATAGCAAAGGGGCTTTTGTGCGCAATTATGGTGTTTGAACCAGTCGCGCCACCACTTTTTCGAATGTATCGCTGTCGGTTGTAATGATAAGTGTTTGTTTGTCGGCAAATCCCCACAGAAGAAGCGCTTGTTCATGTGCATCGCGCAATTCACGCACATCGCGATTGTGGAGCGTGCGGTCGGCGAAGTGTGTTCCGTTTATTCCCTCCCCCATAAGCGGGCCAAGGTCGTTTTGGAGCGTGTTTTCCCACGCGAGCATTCCCGCAAGCGCCGTTTGATAGTAGTTGGTTTTGAAGATGAGAAACGCGCGGTTTTCCGGAAGTCCGCGAAACCCCACGACAAACTCGGGTGCGAGCACGCGCACCAAGTCGCCGCGCGCGCTTGCCTCAAGGAGCGAGAGAAATTCAGCGGTGGTCTGCGCGCGCGGGGCTTCCGCGCCTTCGGCATCTCTCTCAAATTTTGTCGGCGTGAGTACGGCAAAAGAAGAGAGCGCCTGCGCGGCTTCGCGCTCGCGCGCAAAGGCGGTTATGAAGGTGTCGCGTGTGAGCCGCGCGGTATCAAGTGCTTTTTCCCCATCGGCGAGTATTATTTTTTGCTTGCTCGCGTTTGTTGGCGTACTCACCCTTGGTTGTACTGGTAGGTTGGTAACGAACCAATATCCAATGCCGACTGCTCCCGCACAAAACACAAACAAAATACTCCAGAGTACGAGCGAGCGCGCC
>CAYTVT010000057.1:0-3141 GCA_964441855.1 uncultured Candidatus Saccharibacteria bacterium
GCGGCGCTCGTGCAGCAATCAAAGTTCCCCTTACCTCTTAATCCTTATTCACTTATCTCTTACCACCAAAGGTATGAGGTACACCCTGCCGCTGTGGACAACCACGGCGGCGGTTTTTTGTTAAACTAATAATGGCTGTAAAATTGGTCCAGCACTTTCACCAAAAAGTGCTGGATAGCAATTTGCCGAAAAAGAAATTGCCTGTCGTGCTTCTACACTATGCTCGCTCTGCCGCGAGGAAACACAGAAAATCTTGAAAAAGATTTTCGGTGACATGGACGGAGCACGGCACAACGAGCGCCTCCCTGACGGCAAGGTTGCGAACGGCAACTGGAATCCGGACAACGCCAAGGTCTATCTGAACTGGAACTATGCGAACAACCGCAACGGCAACAACGGCGCTCGTGCAGAAATTTCTCGTACCAAAGAGCCGTTACGGCTCTTTGTGCGTTTGGGAGACAATCCACCCTGAAAGCATTTTGCCGATTTCAACAAGTTGTTCTGAAAGACGGAGATAGACGTACTCGTGCACTATCGCCAGTTCATGTTCACTGCGGAACAGGTGTGCGACAGTATGAATGTGGGTACGCGCCGTTTTCAGTGGAATGATTTTTGAAGGACCGGAAGAAAAGGCAGCAGTGATGGTTTCTGTGAGCGCAAGCAAGCAGTATTTCTCAACCACCGCATGAATCCCCAACTTGTCTCGTTTCGGTAGTTTTGTCCCAATGCGGTACAAATCTTTATGCAACTCACGAATTTTGTGGATAACCGAGGGGGTGGTGTCGGGGGGGGGGCGTCATAGTTCTGATTTTTATGCTGTAATATCTCCCGCGAATTTACTCAAAGCGTGGCAAAAGTTTAGCAGAGGCAAACGGAATTCGCCAGAAGTTGCGGCGTTTGAACTAAATCTTGAAAACAATCTTTTTGCTCTGCACGATATGCTTCGGGGTGGTATATGGACGAACGAACCCTATGTTCCTCGCCGCATCACTGACCCAAAGCCCCGCCTTATTCATGTCGCAAGTGTGCGCGACCGCGTGCTCTTCCAAGCAGTGTACCACTATCTCTACCAAATCTTTGACTCCTCATTCATCCACGACTCTTACGCTTCCCGAGAAAACAAAGGTACGCATGCAGGCGTGTATCGTCTTGAGAAGTTCGCACGAAAGGTATCCGCCAACGACACCAAACCTGCTTTCGTTCTCAAGTGCGACATCCGCAAGTTTTTTGATTCCATTGACCACGATATTCTCTTCTCCTTAATTGCAAGAAAGGTTGCCGATGAGAAACTTTTGGACTTAATCCACCACATCATTGCTTCCTTTAAGAGCGCTCCCCATAAAGGCCTCCCGCTCGGAAATGTCACGAGCCAGATTTTTGCTAACATCTATTTGAACGAACTGGATCAATTCATTACACATCGGCTCAAAGTGCATTTCTACATCCGCTACTGTGATGACTTTGTGATTTTGGACAATTCTTACGAAAAACTTACGACATATACTTCTGCGCTCCGCACCTTTCTCAAAAGCCGCCTCTGTCTTGACCTACACCCACGCAAGGTAACGATACGCAAACTCATACAAGGCGTTGACTTTCTCGGCTATGTAACTTTGCCGCACTACCGCGTACTGCGGACGAGGACGAAGCGGAGGATGTTGCGACGGATGAACAAAAAGAATGTCATTTCTTATTTTGGGCTACTGAAGCATTGCAAGGGGAGGGGGCTGGAGAAAGCGTTATGTGTAGCAGTTGGAAAGAAATAGCAGGCCCTTAATAGAGCGGATTTGAATCTTTTGCTGTTTTACTTTAGTATCTCTTGCATGTGGAAATACCGGATATGGGCGCTTATGATTTTGCTCAGTGCCGCGGCAGTCGGGTTTTTTGTATATCAGAACGAGGTAAACGGTGGGCGGTTTGCGTTCCGCCTCGGGCTTGACCTCGCAAGCGGCTCGCACCTCGTATACCGCGCCGACACGGCGGGCGTTCCCGCGAGCGAAGTTGGCGGTGCCATGAATGCGCTTCGCGATGTCGTAGAAAAGCGGGTCAACCGCTTCGGCGTGTCGGAGCCCTTGGTGCAAGTGGAACGCGGCGGCGCCTTTGGCGGTGGCGAGAGCCGCCTTATCGTGGAGCTCCCTGGCGTGACTGATATACAAGAAGCGGCGGCGCAGATAGGCAAAACGCCGACGCTGGAGTTTCGGCTAATGGCAGACGAGCTTTTTGCCGGCACGGGCTTAACGGGACGGCTCGTCAGCCGCGCCACCCTTTCGTTTGACGACACGACTCGCGAGCCGGTGGTGCTCCTTACATGGACGAGCGAGGGCGAGAAGCTCTTTGCACAATTAACGCGAGAGAATGTGGGGAAGACACTTGGTATCTTTCTAGACGGAGCACCCATCTCGCTTCCGGTGATTCGCGAAGAAATTGCAAGCGGCAACACCGAGATTTCCGGAAGTTTCACTTTGGACGAAGCGCGCACGCTCGTGCGCGACCTAAACTACGGCGCGCTTCCAGTGCCGATTACGCTCGCGTCGGTGCAGACGGTTGGCGCATCGCTTGGTGCGGACGCGGTTGCCGCCGGTATCCGCGCGGGGCTCGTAGCGTTTGCTATTATCGCGGGGTTCTTGGTTTTGTGGTATCGCCTCCCGGGACTTGTGGCGACGCTCGCGCTCGGCGCATATGTGGCTCTGAACCTCGCTGTGTTTAAGCTGATTCCGGTAACGCTCACCGCGGCGGGTATTGCGGGTTTCGTGCTTTCGCTCGGCATGGCGGTAGATGCGAACGTCCTTATTTTCGCGCGGCTCAAAGAAGAATTGCGGAAGGGCAAGAGCATTGCCGATGCGCAGAAAGACGGGTTCACGCGCGCGTGGCCCTCTATCCGCGACTCCAATACCTCGAGCATCATCACCGCGGTCATTTTGTATTACTTTGCGGCGACTCCAGTGGTGCGCGGCTTTGCGCTTGTATTCGGACTCGGCGTTATTATCAGCATGTTTACCGCCATCAGCGCGTCGCGGATGTTCCTCTACGCACTCGCCGTCCGAAGCAGTAGCGTCGGCGCACGGTTTTTGTTTGGAAGCGGTATAAAATAAAGACATGTTTATCATAACCTACCGAAAATTCTTTTACCTCATCTCCGGC
>CAYTVT010000058.1:0-294 GCA_964441855.1 uncultured Candidatus Saccharibacteria bacterium
GATATCAAACCCCACAATTTATAGACATAGAAGACCGCTTGTTTGGACCATTCACCGTCAAGCAGTTCATCTACATGGTCGGCGGGGCAGGGCTCTCCTTTCTCTTATACCGTTTCCTCCCGTTTTTCATTGCGCTATTCGCCATTGCGCCCGTCGCCGCACTCGCACTTGCGCTTGCGTTTTGGAAGGTCAACGGTAAGCCGTTTGTGTTTGTCCTTGAATCGGCGGTTAAATACTACTTTTCTGAAAAATTGTACCTGTGGCGGAAGGTGCCCAAAGCCGCCTCATCGGCGG
>CAYTVT010000058.1:304-3094 GCA_964441855.1 uncultured Candidatus Saccharibacteria bacterium
AACCGAGAAGGATTGTGTGTATTGAGCAAAAGTTTCCGCGAGATGTGTGATATAGTTTTATTCGTAGACATTCGTAATCATTTGCGCAATTCATAGATTAGTATATATGCCGCCACATACAAAACCAACCCAGGAGTTTGTGCCCATCTCTGAAATACGCGATGGGGTATTGGTGCTAAGCGATGGCGGGCTCCGCGCGCTCCTTATGGTCTCGTCGGTAAACTTTGCGCTGAAGTCCGAAGACAACCAAGAAGCGATACTATTGCAATTCCAAAACTTCCTGAACACGCTGGACTTCTCGGTGCAAATCGTTGTGCACTCGCGGCGATTTGATGTGCGCCCGTACCTCGCGCTTCTGGAGACGCGTATGAAAGCGCAAGACACAGAACTCCTCAAAATCCAAATCCGCGAGTATATCGGCTTCGTGCGCTCGTTCACCGAAAGCACGGCAATCATGTCCAAATCGTTCTTTATTGCCGTGCCGTACTCGCCGACACCGGTGAAGCTCAAAGGCGGCCTCCCCATAGGGCTTCGGCGCAAAAGCGGGGCGACAACGGTCGGGAGCGCCGATTTCAACGAGAGCCGCACCCAGCTGGAACAGCGCGCGGCGATTGTGGAGCAGGGGCTCACGCGGTGCGGGCTGCGCACCGCGCGGCTCGGCACCGATGAGGAGATAGAGTTGTTTTATAAGCTGTTTAACCCGGGCGAGGAACAGAAAGCGGCGGCGCTTGCATGATACCAATATACGAATGAATACTAATCTACAAATGACTACAAATCCGATTTTATTCGTAGACATTCGTATCATTCGCATAATTCGTAGATTAGTATATTGATATACTTACCACCATTATGAGCATTCTAGACATATTCAAACAAAAAAAGAAGACGGAGGAAAACATTACTCCGATATTACCCGAACAGATTTACCAATCGGGTGTTTTGGAACTCCGCGATGTGCTTGCGCCTGCGGCGCTCAAAGTGTCGCCCAAAATGCTGAACTTGGGCGAGAAAATTGCGCGCTCTTACTTTGTCATTTCCTACCCGCGCTTTCTCACGGCGGGTTGGTTTTCGCCGATTATCAACTTAGACAAAGTGTTTGATGTATCCATCTTTGTGCACCCGGTAGAGACAGGAAAAGTGTTAAAACAATTCCAGAAAAAAGTCGCTGAAGTGCAAAGCCAGATACACACGAGGGAGGAAAAGGGGTTCGTGCGCGACCCGCAATTGGAGACCGCTTACCAAGATCTAGAGAAACTGCGCGACGAGCTCCAGCAGGCGCAGGAAAAGATTTTTGATGTGGGGCTGTATCTCACGCTTTACGCCAACACCGAAGAAGAGCTGGAAAAGGTGGAAAGTGAAGTAAAGTCCATTATGGAAGCGAAGCTTGTGTATATGAAGCCCGCGCTCTTCCAGCAGGCAGAAGGGTTCCGCTCGGTGATGCCGACCGCCTCCGACGAACTCGTGGTGCACTCTAAGCTCAACTCGGGGCCGCTTTCTTCCATCTTTCCCTTCATATCGTTTGACCTCACCTCCGACAAGGGCATCCTATACGGCATTAACCGCCACAATTCCTCGCTCGTCCTCTTTGACCGCTTTTCGTTAGAAAATTACAACTCGGTCGTCTTCGCCAAATCCGGCGCGGGCAAATCCTACATGATGAAACTGGAAATACTGCGTACCCTTATGTTCGGCACGGAGGTACTCGTGATAGACCCCGAAAAAGAGTACGAGTACCTCGCCGAATCGGTCGGAGGGAAGTTCTTTTCCATCTCGCTCACTTCCGAGCACCACATCAACCCATTTGACTTGCCCCTGCCGCGCGAAGACGAGTCGCCCGAAGACATTTTGCGCTCCCACATTATCTCGCTCGTAGGGCTCTTCCGCATTATGCTGGGCGGCCTCACCCCAGAGGAAGACGCGCTCGTGGACCGCGCGATTACCGAAACCTACGCCTTAAAAGACATCACGCCCGACGCGGACTTTGGCAAAACCGAGCCGCCGCTTTTGTCGGACTTTGAAACAGTTCTCGCCGGCATGAAAGGGGCGGAGAGCATCAAAACGCGCCTCACGAAATATACCAAGGGTACTTGGGCAAACTTCATTAACCGGCCGTCCAATGTATCCATTGAGGGGAATCTTGTGGTTTTTTCTCTGCGGGACATGGAAGACGAACTGAAATCGGTTGCCACTTACATTGTGACCCACCACATTTGGAATGCGGTGCGGCGCAATTTAAAACGCCGCCTCCTTATTGTCGACGAGGCGTGGTGGATGATGAAAAGCGAAGATACGGCATCGTTCCTCCTCTCGGTCGCAAAGCGCGGACGAAAGTACTTTTTGGGAGTCGCGACGATTACGCAAGATGTGGACGACTTCTTAAGCTCCCCGTATGGACTCCCGATTGTGACCAACTCGTCTATCCAAATGCTTTTGAAGCAATCGCCAGCGGTGATAGACCGTATCCAAAAAGTGTTTAACCTGACCGACGAGGAGAAGTACCTCTTGCTTGAATCCGATGTGGGGGAGGGGCTCTTCTTTGTGGGGTTGAAGCATGTGGCCATCAAAATCGTCGCCTCCTACACGGAAGACCAAATTATTACTTCGGACCCATCGCAACTTTTGGCAATTAAAAAAGCAAAAGAAGAATTAAAAGCTGGTCCTTAATATGGAAGAAGAAAAACAAAATAATGAAGAACCCGCAAAGAGCGGACAATCTCCAGAACGAATTGATAAAACGACCGGCATCATTATGGTTGCCGTCGCGCTCCTTTTTGACGCGGCAAATGC
>CAYTVT010000059.1:0-3018 GCA_964441855.1 uncultured Candidatus Saccharibacteria bacterium
CCGCCCGCCATTACGATAAGGGCGTTTTTTCGGCCTTCTTTGCGAACACGGATAAGTTGAGCAAGACAATCATTTTGGTAGTCATAAGGTGTGAACATAAGAATCCTTTCAAGGAACAGTTTTTCTCAAACTCTGCTCTGTTTCTAGCATACTTGTTTGTTTTCGGCAAACTTGTTAATGTGATGCTGGAGTTCTTTTACACGAAAGGTATTGATAATGAAAACGAATTTAGTAGCAGTTTGCGAAGAGCAGACCTGGTACGACCCGGGGCTCAAGCCCAATGTCTTGAACATCATCCAAGCCGCGCAGAGTTGCGGCAAAATCTCTACTGCGGACATTGCAGAGTTTCTGCCGCACGACCTGACGCGCGACCGCGAACGGCTCGCGCGCCTCCTCGCAGGGCTCATCGGTTTCTTCAGGGAGAATGAAATCACGCTTGTTCCCAAGCGGGTAACGCCCGTGCGCAGAGCGTTTGTCGTGCCGACGCCTGTTTCCAAACAAGTAGAACCTGCACCGGCGGAAATCGCGCCGGATGCGCTGACAAGGAAACGAGGGTACTCACAACAAAGCGAGTTGAATGTTGATTTGAGTACCGAAGACCCAGAGCCCGAGAGCGACGGTGATGTGCTCGCTCGGTATTTTCGGGACATCAGGCCATACACGCGCATCCTCACGCATGAAGAAGTACGCGAACTCTGTCGGAAGATTCATGAAGAGCAGGACCTTGACGCGCGGAACACGCTCGTCCTGCACAATCAGCGCCTACTCCTCAAAATTGCGCGCCGCTATCTCGGGCGCGGTTTGGAGTATGCCGACTTGGTGCAAGAAGGGCAGTTCTGGCTCATCAAAACCGCAGAGCGGTTTGACCCCGACAAAGGGATGTTTAGCACCTATGCGCATTGGTGGGTTAAGCAGGCCATCACAAGGGCTATTGCCGACTACGGCTCGCTGGTGCGTTCTCCGGTTCATGCACATGAGTTGTATAACAAGGTGCAGAAAATCGCGGAGCAGGCCGGGTGGAAGCTCGGTCGGCCGCCTTCGGAAGAAGAGATAGCCGAAATAGGGGGACTTCCTCTTTCTACTGTCCAGAAAGCGCTCCATCATCTCAAAATTCCCGTCGTTTCGCTTGAAACCGTGGTTGGCGAAGAAGATACAACGCTCGGAGAGCTTATTGCCGACGAGTGCGCAGTTGCTCCTGATGAGGCGCTGATGCTTGCGGAGGACTTGGAAGGGCACCGGGACGGGTTGGAAGAGTTCCTCACCGCGCTTTCCAACCTCTGCCGTTATCGGAAACGCGACTTCGCGATGTTCTTCTTGCGGTACGGCCTTGATAATGAGTTTCAAGGCAGGACGCTTGAGGAAGTGGGGAAGGCATTCAAAATCACATATCAGGCGGTATGGTCTGTCTGCAACAACATCTGGAAAGCGCTCGGGAAGGAGGGACACTGGAGCGAGGCGGATTTGCTTCTTGAAATTGCATGCCTTCGCAGTAGCGAAAACAAGGTTGGGAGTGAGGCGGCACCGGCCGTTCCCTTCAACGGCATTGATTTCTCGGGTGTGGATTTATCTGTGCTCGTGAATGAACAGCCGTTTCCGGGGCAGAAGGTAAGTTCGGTCTCCGCAGGAGCAAACAGCGTAAATCGGGGCAGCAAACAGGCGGTAGAGCCGTTATCCGATTCGCTGTCGGATGTGTTTCAGCGCGTCCTATCGCTTGTGGCGAAAGTATATGAGGTAACACAAGAAGCACTCTGTACTCAAACAAGAGGAAAGGCACAAACTGCATGGGCGCGGCAGGTTGTTATGTACCTGCTCCGCTCAAAATACGAATGGTCGTATCCAACCATAGGGTCCGTCTTAGGCGGACGCAATCATTCGACCGTAATGCACGGTTGCAAACTGGTTGCGGAAGTAATGGTAGTTGATGCAAAAGTCAGGGACGAAATAGAACAAATGTTTGCAGTTCTCTAACAAAGAACAACACGAGGCGAGACAGCACACTGTCTTGCCTCTTTTTTTGTCCCGCTACTTCACCCCTCGCAAAAACTCATCGTATGACATTTCTCTTTTGCCTTCGGGGATGACACGGAGAATGGTGAGCGCGCCGTTTTCAAACGAGGCGTCGGTGATTTTAATGCGGATTTTCTGAACACCACCACCCCCTCCGACTGTCGTCGGAGACCCCTCCTCAACTGAGGAGGGGATTGGGAAGAAAAAATACGCTCCAATACCCCCATCAAACGCGCGGACTTTGAGGAAGTTTTGGTACGCCCCCCTTCGCCGTTCGGCTTCGGAGTGGTAAAGGTCGCCCGCGAGGTCTAGTTCGCCGTCTTTTTTCTCAAACTTGCGCGTATAGGTTGCCTTGCTTTCATCTTGCGGTACGGCGTGTATTTCCCCCGCAACCCATTTCGGCATCACCTCCGCGAGCAGTTTTCCGCCTTCTTCGGCTAATTGTTTTCGTAATTCCGAGCACTTTTGACTTCCGCCCGAGCCGGTACGGACGGGTTTAACTTCTAACTTTTGACTTGCCACTATCGGCCCATGGTCCATCTGCTCGTCCATCTGCATAATCGTTACGCCGATCTCTTTTTCATCCGCTAAAATCTGACTCTCTATGGGCGACGCGCCGCGGTAGCGGGGAAGGAGCGATGGGTGGACATTGAGCGCGTCATGTTTCGACATATCTAAAATCCGCTTCGGAATAATTTTCCCGTAACTCGCGACGATAAAGAGCGGGCAATCGGCGGTAAGCGCCGAGTAATCAAAAGAAATAGGGACATTGTTTTTCTGCGCCCAAAGTTTAACGGGCGAGGGGAGCACTTTTAAGCCGCGGCCGCGCGGCGCGTCGGGCATGGTGACGATAAGCGACGGCACAAAACCGCGCGCTTTCAGTTCATCAAGCACGGTTACGGAAAAGTCGTCGGTACCGAAAAAAACAAAAGAAATCATATTTCTGAAGCAAAACATATTTTTAAAATGTCTGGAGCGAGTGGTCGCGTTGGAGCGACCCGAGCGTTTCCG
>CAYTVT010000060.1:0-2928 GCA_964441855.1 uncultured Candidatus Saccharibacteria bacterium
CATTCTGCCCGCCGGGCCCGCCGGCGCGCGCGAAGGAAATATCCAGTTCGCTTTCCGGAATCTCAACCAATTTGTCGGTCGGCGACAACTTCGGAATCACCTCTACCATAGAAAACGAAGTATGCCGCTTTTGCTGAGCGTTGAAGGGCGACACGCGCACGAGCCGATGCACCCCCGATTCATTTTTGAGTTCCCCATACGCGCCCGCACCTTTTATTTCAACCGTCACATTCCGGAACCCGCCGTGAGCGTTTTGATTCTCGTGTACCGCCGCAACTCCCCACCCGCGCTTTGCCGCGAACTTGCGGTACATATCTAAAAGCATTGCCGAAAAGTCCTCGCTGTCGTCCCCGCCCGCGCCCGAGAAAATAGTCATGAGCGCATCGCCATGGTCATAGCCGCCCCCTTCGCTACCATTTTTGAGCTCGTTATATTCCCGCACGAGTTGCTGTGCCTTCTCTTTGTCAGACCAAAAATCCGCGCTAGCCATGAGCGTTTCAATTTCCGCCATTCTCTGTGGTGATTTTTCTTCCATGCTCAATACTAGCGTAACAGAAAAAAAGGGCGCGACAAGGAGTCGCGCCCAGGAGGAACACCGCAGAGAGGAAAGTAGGAACCCAACACGCCCGCAACGGGGGAAAGGTACCCCAAACGCATTGAGTGAGTAACCAAACCTAAACCCACTCTGGTACTCTGCGGCAACCGTATAGTAGCGCACCTCCCCAAAAAGCGCAAGGGGTGGGTGTGTATAAGATTTCTTGGAGCCGATGGTCGGGATTGAACCGACAACCTGCGGTTTACGATACCGCTGCTCTGCCAATTGAGCTACATCGGCTTATGCAATAGCCATAATTTACCTTCTTTTGCCCTTTTACTCAACTCGCGATTCTTTCTACCGTTCCCCCTGTTTAATCCTGCATAGGTAGGGGTGAGAGAATCACAATTTGGACAGAGTAGGCGAAGATTGCTTTCGACATTATTGCGCCAATTACCATCAACATGATCCGCAACAAGCGGCACAACGCCGCTCTTTTGGTTTATGTTTGACCAACCGCATAGTTGACATTTATTTCCAAATTTTCTGCGTAAATAGCGTTTGATATATGGAGAGACGATTCCAATGGTTTGCAATCCGGTTAATTTTCCATCTTTCCAATCGCGAATATACCGCTGATACTGGTATTCAAGCTGACAAGCGTTACTACAGTATTTATAGGTTGCCCTTGCAGGTTCCTTTTTACAAACAGGACAAGGAGTTCTAACTTTCTTTTTCGGGCTCACCATTCATCTCTACGACCAAAATCAAGTCAGAGGAAGGTCTCAGTGTGACTCGCGGATGCGCGTTTTGTTGCGGCATTTAATCGAACAGTGCTGCTACATACGATTCTTTTATTTTGGAAATACATAAGCCGTTGCCCGGGATTGAACCGGGGACCTCCGTCTTACCAAGACGACGCTCTACCAACTGAGCTACAACGGCACAAAGCAACGGTACTACAAAAATTGTTGTTTTTCAATTCCCCGCAATAAAATCCGAAACGCTTTGGAGCGTTGATACGCCGTTTGCAAGCGCTGTTTTGCCTTTGCTCAAGGCGCCGGTGAATTCGGCGCTCCCTTGTTCGTCTATATACGCGCTCGCGTTGCGCAGTTGTTTGGACGCTTCCAGGAAATCGCCAATCGCTTTTTGCAAATCATCAACGCGGGAGGCATACGATGAGGGCGTCCGGTTGCTCCGCAAATCGCCGGTCTTGCTCCTTGCCTCTTCAAAGAGAATCTTGCCTTGGCTTATGTATACGAGCGCGGTCACATCGTGTTTTGCGTTTATTTCTACAACGGCGTTATCTAGTTGTTCTCTCCCCTTCTGCGCCAAGTCGCGATAGGCCTTAAATTCGTTAAAAAAACTCCGCTTTGCGCCCTTCTCCACTTCCGCCGCAAGCTCCGCCCGCACTTCGTCGGTGCGGCGCTTCACCTCCGAAAGCTCGCGCGCGCTTGTCTTGAGTTCCTGCTCTTTCTGCGAGAGAGCGCTCTGAAGCGATGAACCCTTTTCTTCCGCTTGCGCGCGCTTCTTTTTCTCTGTCGCCGCTTCTCCCTCGAGCTCCTCAAACGCCACCGCCGCCTTGTGCCGCTCGCCCGCCGCATATGCCTCCGCCGTACGGTAGAGCTCGGTGGCCTCGCGATGCCGCGCAAACGCGGCGTTTTGTACTGCCTCGCTCTCGCGCAAAAGCGCGCGCACATCGCCCCACTCCGCGCGCTCTGCCGCGCGAAGCGCGCGGTTCAAATCCTCCTCCGCCGCAAGCAAGCGCTTTGCGGCCGCCACATTCCCCTCCTCGCCCACTGCCTCGTCGGGAGCCGTTTTGCGGAGCGCGTCGTACGCGGCAATGGCGGCGACATACTCTCCGGCTTTCAGGGTGTCGCCAATCGTATTTTTGAGCGACCGCACCGAGTAGACGCGCGCCACTTCATACACGCCTCCCGCCGCCACCCCCGCGACAACGACAAACCCCGCCACCTTAAGCATAAATGCCGTACTCCACATAATGCCTTTTATTATACACTAAAATTTGCTACTCTCTGTGTGGTATGCGCCCGTGGTGTAGCCCGGTCCAACACGTCTCCCTGTCACGGAGAAGATCGCCGGTTCAAATCCGGTCGGGCGCGCAAAGACGCAAACAAAAAACCGCCCCCCGCTCTGTAGCGGGGGGCGGTTTTTGTTGCGGAAAACTATTTCGCTGCCGGACAAGTGCACTGGCTCATCGGCTTATTGCAACCCTTGCATGTTTCTTCTGCCATATTAAGTAGAGGTGCGTTTACTTGCTAAAGCAATGGTTGCGACAACGCATTGCGTCTACAGTATAGCACAAGTAGCCCCCTTCACGCACAAGCCCATCTTGTGTTGTAAACATACATGTCTTTATTGTACCAAGCTCG
>CAYTVT010000061.1:0-2879 GCA_964441855.1 uncultured Candidatus Saccharibacteria bacterium
TCGGCGGTAAAATGCTGGTGCGGGGTTTCCGACGGGACGAGGGACAAGAACTCGGCGAGCTGTACGAACCGCGCGTGCCGGATGTCTTCCCTGATAATCAAGCGGCTTTTGGCGCGGTGGAACATAAAGCGGTACAACTGCCGGTGCGCGAGGGTCGCCGACACCACGGTTTCCGTCGGCTTGCACATTTTTACGGCAAACGGGCGATAGCGATGGTAGCGCATAAGGTCTCTGTGCTCCTCAATCCAGTTGGCGAGCGTGGACGGCGAGATTTCCAGCCCCTCCTTTTGCTTGACGATGCGGCACGCCTGCTCCAACGAAAACCCTAAATTGTAATAACTCATCGCGTCAATGATGACGCCGATGGGATAATGTTTCCCTTTCACCGCCGCGGGCGTGAACGTGCGCAGACACGAACGGCACAAATACAACTGCACCCGCTCGCGCTTTTTTTCACGCCATCCGCGCCGGACGGTGTCGGAGGAGGAGCAATAGGCGCATGCGATTTGTTTATCCACGGGGGGACTTGACATTTAACGACGGACTTCTATACTGCTTTTAAGGTAGTTGGCTTGCACCACAGGTCAAAGCTACTTGTCAGCGAAAAGATTCCTTGCGAAAGGGGTCTTTTTGTTTTATGCTTCCTTTTATGATTTAGTTGTACTCTCACCCAAAACTTCCACACCGCTCCGCACCCTTGGCATTTCAAATCAATCTGGTCTCCATGCGCCAATGACAACTGCCCGCCAGGATCAAAGTCCGACTTGCAGTACATACATGCAAATTGTCCCGGGAAATAATATCGATCACTCATATACCCATCTCACGATTTTCATACGTCTCGATCTCACGGCTTTTGGTCATATTGGAATATCATTTGATAATCGTGATACAAAATATCATTACATTGTTTATCCACGGGGGGCTTGACATGGTTTTTAAATCAATTATACTTTCTGTACAGTTGGCTTCGGCCTCGCCCCCGCAAGGGGGAGACAGTGGGAAAACCGTCAAAGTAGCCCTTTGGCGGCTTTTCTTATCCGGTTGAACACGCCTTGCTCCAAAAAACCAACCTTCCGTTCCAGTCGTCGCGTGTCAACAACCCGCAATTGAGACAGATTTGCCCGCGCTTCGCGGCCGTCAATCATACCGACCGGTACACGAAGCGGATGTTCATGAAGCGAAGTGGTGAGCGGGACGACCAGACAGGCGCCCGGGCCGAATCCGCGCAGGATGAGACAAGGCCGCACATGCCACTCGCCCCCTCCATCCTGCTCGGTGCCGATGTTCACGCCCAGACGACACCACCATACTTCGCGCACGGTATACAGGCGCGGGCTTTCCGCGTGCGTCTTCTTTTTCTGCTCGTTCCACCTGTCGAAATCTTTTTCCATAAATACCGCGTTGAAAATTATGCTACTGCACCGAACTTACCGTTTGCGTGGTGGTGGCGGTGCTGATAGTTGACGTGGCGGTCACCGCGGTGGTGTCAGCCGTTACGGGGGTTGAGCTCGCCGTCTCCGATGCCGCGGGCGCGGGCTCAACCGCCGCAGGCGTGCTTGTCGCAGTAATCGTTTCTGGAGTCACCATGGTCGTTGCCACGGTTTGCGCGGTGCCGCATATTCCCGCTTCATTCACCACCGCCCCGCTCTTGATCTTCACGCAATACGGTTCTTTCGTAATCTCATCGTAGAGCGTAATGCCGGACGGCTGCGCCACCGAGCCAACCGTAAGTTTCTGGGTGATAACTTCATCCGTAATCACCTTCACCGCCATTACCGTGCCGTCTTCATCTATGCTCCATTTGCCTAGGTACCCCGTAATCTTCTTCACGTCCAGAATCGAGTTTCCCTGCATGTTGATGTCGCCGTGGAAAACTACGTTCACTTTGCCGGATTGCTGATCCACGCTCCACGCATTTGTGAGGCCCGAGGAAGTCTCACTTCCTCCGGAAGAGAGACTTCCGAGCGCGGCATCCAATTCCTGAATCTTGCGCTCCTGCGCTTTCATCCCTGCCAAGAGCGCGGTTGCCATCTTGTAAAGATCAATCCCTTTGCCGTTGGCTGATTTAATGGCTTCCGGGGCTTCTTCGGCGATGAGGCCGAGATGTTCTTCGTTCTCCTCATCTCCGAGGTACTTGTAGGTCGTGGTAGTGGCGGAAAGCAGGGCTTTGAGCAATGCTTCTTCGCCTGCGCGGTCCACCCGCACAATATCATGCTTGGCGGTACGGGTGGAAATGTTCACGAATGAACGCGCGGCAACGTCGCCTTCGACGCGGAGGAGATAGTCGGGGGAGGTTGTGCCGATGCCGACGTTGCCGTTGGCGTCAATGGCCAGAGCCGAGACCGTGGTGGAGGCATCGCTGATATCAAAGATCGTAGTGAGCATCTGGGCGGCGCGGAAGGCAACCGAGGCGGTACGCATCGGCGAATACCCGATGATAGTCCCGCCCGCATTATGATCCGAGAGCCACGGGTGGGCTTCGTCCAGAATGATACCGAGCTGGAGATCCGCGGCAGAGCCGTATTGCACCACTTCGGATTTCAGTTTGAATCGCTCGATAGTGGTGGATGCCAGTACGGTCAGGACTTCGTCTCTTGTAAGTACGGATCTCTGTTCCTTGAGGTATGAAAACGATGCCGCATTGGTCCATGTGCCATTCGCGGCAAGGGTTGCGGTATTGAAGGTCGGCGCATCCCCTCCGGTGAAATTGAGCACGCCGGTGGTGTCCATGAAGGCAGTCCGATAGTCATTATCGGTTGTTGCCAGCGTTAATCCGGTGGCTTGAGTGGCGCCTCCTTGCTCAACAGCTAAAATTCCAAACGGACTCGTCGTCCCGATGCCGACGTTGCCGGTGCTTGTGATTCTCATTGCCTCTG
>CAYTVT010000062.1:0-2614 GCA_964441855.1 uncultured Candidatus Saccharibacteria bacterium
ATGCGCGCGGAGCGCCGTTTCTTTTTTAAGGAGCAGTACGGTCTTCAGGAGCAAGTCGTCAAAATCCACTGCCTTTTCTTCGGCAAGCGTTTTTTCGTATGCATCCCACACACGCGATACGACGCGGGGGAAGAAGTCGCTCGCTTCAAGAGCAAACTCATCTGCCGTTACTCCCTCGCCTTTTTGGCGGCTGATAGCGCCAAGAATCTTCGGCGGCTCAAAGTTTTTAGGGTCAAAGCCCGCCGCTTTGGTAGCGTTTTTCACGGCGCGAATGGAGTCGCCGCGGTCAAAGATGGTAAAGCGGCGCGTCAGCCCGGCAAGCTCTGCGTGGTCGCGGAGTAAGCGCGCTCCGAGCGAGTGGAAGGTGCTGACCAAAGGGTAGGCGTTAGGCGCTAGGTCGTAGGTGCTCGGCAAATGGGCGCGTAAAAGAGACACAACGCGTTCGCGCATCTCTTGCGCGGCTTTGTTGGTGAAGGTGATGGCGAGAATGGATTCTGGCGCAACGCCGCTTTTGATAAGGTGGAGAATACGGTGCGCAATGACGCGCGTCTTGCCCGCCCCCGCGCCGGCAATAATCAAAAGCGGCCCCTCGCGGTGCTCTACCGCCTCTCGCTGGCGTGGATTAAGGCCATCAAGATACGACATACGCGAAAGCATAGCACACAACAAAAACCCGACGCTTTTGGTCGGGTTTTGTAAGACACCCCCTCACCCTGCCCTCTCCCCCTTATGTTAAGGGCGAGAGGGATGGGTTTTTAACCTGCCCTTTACTTAAGGGGAGGTGCCGAGTCCACGAGGCGGAGGGGGTGTCTTTATTTTTGTAATAGATACCTACTTCCCACCAAAAAACGCCTTGAGGAAAGCCCAGACATCGGTGTCGGGAACAGCGGTACCCGCCAAACTGCTCGCTCCCGCTCCGCTCGTAGGCGGTGTGACATACATGTAGGAGTCGGCGAAGTCAAAGACGCCGGACGCGAGGTCGGTTACTTTGAGGTAGACGGGCTTCGTGCCGAAGGCGCCGACATATGGCTCGGCGCCGTTGAAGTCCCAGCGGACGCTGGTCGAGGAACCTGCAACTGCCGTAGCGCTGGAAATAGTCGTGCAGTCGGTCTTGTTGACGCATGCTTCCACTTTAACCTGTGAGACACCCGAGGAAGTGAAGGTAACGAACGCGCTCCCCGGCGCGCCGTAGGAGTTTAGCGGTCCGGTGACGGTGATGGTGGGGGTGCCGCTTGTGGTGGGCGCAGGAGTAGGAGTTGGAGTAGGAGTAGGCGCCGGCTCCGACACCTCCACGCGCACGGAATCGGTTGCCGTCGCTGTGCCGCCGTCTTGGCTGCACGAAACGGTGTAGGTTTTGGAAGCATTCACGACAACATCTGCAGAACCGACGCTGTATCCCGAGACATCTCCTTTGCACTCGGCAACCTTACCGGCGGTCGTGTACGAAAGGCGGAGGGTGCGACCAGCGTTTACCGTGAGCGGACCGTCAGTTGCCGTCCCCGGAATACCCGCCACGATTTCAGCCGCCTTTAGGTCTACGGATATTGGGCTTGCGGTTGGTGTGGGGGCGGTGATGGTGGGAGCAACAGTAAAAACGCCGCTATACGCAACTATGCTGGGATTAGATACTAGTTTAACGCGTACTTGGTACTGTCCTGGTGAAAATTGCGATAGAAAGAGGTAGAGAGCAGGACGCGTATCAATGCGTAAGTTCCCCAAATCTTTTATCGCTGCATCAGCATCATTTTTCTGAATACTCACATTTACGAGCTCGTCTTGAGACGCCCCTTTATATGTCCATTGGATTGGAATAGCGGGTAAACCGGTGAATAAGGGCGCTGTTTCTGTAGAATAAGTTTCGCCCTGCGACGGGGTAGTAACGGTAATACTCGGCTGCGCGGTGGTGGGAGGAGAAACTGGCGTCGTCGGAAGTGGCGTAATCACCGCCCCCCCGCTCACATTCACCACCACTTTGTCGTCCGCGCGGTTGCCTTCTTTGTCTATGCAGGCGGCTTTCACGATTACGGACTTGCTAATGCGCCCTGAAGCGGTGCCGGTAAGCGGAATGTCGGCTTTTGACCAATTGCCCCGAGCACGCGTTCCCCGTTTGCACTCCCACTCTATCTGCACGCGGGTTTTCGGCGCAAGATTGTAGAGGGGTCCGTCTTGGTTTGGCCCATACCGAGTTCCATCCCATACTCGCACTTGCAGGTCCATGGACACATCGGCATCAAAAATGTTGTCAAACCCGACATCTTCTGCTTGCGCTATGGCGACGAACGAAAACGCTACCATACCCGCTATTCCGACAATAAAGAGTTTTTTCATAGGCAAAATGCACTGAATAACTTGATAAGTGCCCACAGTATACCACTGCGGGGGGGGGTAAAATGGTGTGGTGTGGATAACTCATCGGATGTGGTTGACCCGCCTCCACATTTTTGCTACCATGGACAGGTTCAGATACGAATGTATGGATGAAGCCGCCTCGGCTTTTTGTAGACACACTGGATGATTAGCAATTAACTTTTGGCTTATATTACTTACCTCACATGAACCTGGCGATTCTTCTTCCGTAGGCAATTCCTCCCAGGCGAAAAAAGGCAGTGCGCTT
>CAYTVT010000063.1:0-2451 GCA_964441855.1 uncultured Candidatus Saccharibacteria bacterium
TGCGCTCGGCATGAACCATGGAGTCCTCCACGACATGGAGTGCGGACTGGATTTTTCCGACCCGCGTAAACATTTGCTGTATGAGATAAACAATAGGGATAAAGGTGACGATGTCAAAAGAAAGAAAAAAATACGACACGGCAAAAACGCATACGATAAAAACAAGAGAGACCGGCTCCACGGAGAGCTTGGTGGCGAGGCGCGTGATTTCCTTTTTATGCTCAATGGCCTCTATGGTCTCAAAGTTCGTCCGCATACGCCACATGGTCTCGCGTTCCATCCCGAGCGCCTTGATTGACTTGATGCCGATAAGCGTTTCGTTGATGGTATGCGCCATGTCCGTGCGGATGCGCATCGTCAAACGCAACAGTTTGCGAAGCCGCACAAAAATCGGATGCCATGCGAACATGAAAAGAACTCCGCCCGCAAGCGTTACTGCCGCAACCGGCGGAGAAAGCATGAACGCGATTGCGGCGTACGAGAGAAGATTGGCGCACGAACGAAGCGCTTCGGTTGAAAATCCCAAAAACTTCCCACTCATTTTGAGGTCGGAGATAAAGACATGGTCAAAGTCACCAAGTTTTTGAGCGCGCAAGTACGAAAACGAAGAACCGAGCAACCCGTGGAACAAGCGTTCGCGCATCACGCGCATATAGCGCGTCAGCGTGTTGGCGCGGAACACACCCGCCCAAAAGAGTATGGCCGCTTTTGCCACAAAAAAGAATACAGCCAGCGCAAAGAGCGTTTTGAACGACCACTGCCCCGCAAAACCAAGCGGCAAAGCGGACAAAAATTTGAAGATTCCTCCCGCTTGCGCATCCCCGCCGACCAAAAGAGCGATTAATGGCACGAGGAGCGCCACACCGAATCCTTCAAAAAAGCTTGAGACAGAACCAAGAAAGACGACAAAAGCCATGCGCCGCCGAAAATTGCGGTAGAGCGCGTTAAAAAGCCGCCACCAGTGGGAAAACTTTTTATGAATGCGGTCCATGAGGTTGACGCGGAACGGGAACAAATCCGCGAGAAAGTAATACGGCAAACGCCGCAAGCACCTGCGGCACAGTAATAGATAGAACCGCTTCCGCGTGATTGCCGTTACGCGTTTGCCACGCAAGCACAAACGAAGTAGGCGCGATTCCTGGCGCGGGGCGCACCTGGATGCTTAGTTCGTCCTGCGGTGGCTGCTCGTCTGGATGCACGGGACCTATGATGTCAATCAAAGGCACGCGAAGCGCATGCGCGATGTAAATCGCTCCAGTATCAACGGCGATAAACGCATGGAGCTGTTTTATGAGCGATGGCAATTCCTCCAAAGAAAAACCGACAGCAATAGCGGCCAACTCTCCATGCCGCATAAGGCGCGCCGTCTCCGCGGCGCGCGCGCGATTCGCCGGACTGTCTATAAAAATAATTTTCGCGCCATACTGCTCCACGAGCGCATCGGCAACAGAAGCAAAACGCGGAAGCGGCCATTCTTTTATGCTGTTGCCCGCCGACACCGTAATGCCGACCACAAACGGCGGCGCGCCACCAAAGGCGTTTGTTAAAAACGCGCGCGCTTTCGTACTCCCTGCTTCGGTGGGAAAGACCTCTTTGATTATGGGGGCGGCGGAAGCGTCAATGCCGATTGCCGACAAAAGCGAGAGGTAGTGCCGCGGCAGGAATGAACCGTCGGCATAGCGGAAACGATGCGTATTAAGACAGTCGGTCGTGCGCTCAAGCACGGGCGGCTTTGCGACCGTTACCTTCGCCCGCACTGGCGCCGCGGCAAAAACGCCGGCGAGCGTCCCCACCACGCTTGAGCCAAGCGAGAGCACTGCATCAAACCGCCTTATATAAAGAAAGTAGAAAAAGTACGCCCGCCCGAACCAACCATGGAATCGTTCATCGTTGTAATCAATAAGCTCATCAATCCGTGGGTTGTTAGTGAGGATACCTTTTGCCTTCCGCCCAACAACCACCGCAAGGCGCGTATTCGGATGCCGTATTTTTATTTCCCGAAATACGGGTGTGGAGCACACGAGGTCGCCCACGCGCGTCAGTATGGGCACGATGAGCACGCGGAGCGGCCCGGTGCGGCGTCGTGCGCGGATGCGGGCGATGAGTGCAAAGACAGGAAAAAGAATGATCGCGTCTAAAGCAAAACCGTATAACTGTAAGCGTTTTGAAAGCGGGTAACTCATAGAAATTTTTGGAGTTCATCCGCAACTATTTCGCCCGCGCTTTTATCTATGCCTCGCGAACGAATAAACCGCGCGAGATATGTGGACCGTCCCGGCGCGAGCGTGTCTACGCCGGCGCAAAGGCGCGAGACAAGCGCGGAGAATACCAATGGCGATGTCGCCTGATACAACGCATCCTGTCCCATCAGCGCGGAAAAATGTTCTGCACTCTGAATATCGCGAAATCGCGCATCGCGGTAGACCACACAGGGACGCCCAATCGCCATCG
>CAYTVT010000064.1:0-562 GCA_964441855.1 uncultured Candidatus Saccharibacteria bacterium
TGGAAGCGTACGCGCTTCTTGACCTTATTTCATTCTTTACGACCGGCGAAGACGAAACGCGCGCGTGGACGACGCGGCGGGGGAGTACCGCACCCGAAGCGGGCAAGGCGCTCCATACCGACTTCCGCGACAAATTTATCCGCGCGGAAGTTATCCACTACGACAAGCTTATGGGGGCCGGCTCCCTACTTCGCCAAGGCTCCGCAGGGCAAGCGTTCATCGTCGCGCGGGAGAAGGGGTGGGTGCGGACGGAAGGAAAAGAGTATATAGTACAGGATGGTGATGTTATTGAGTTTAGGATATAAAATTATGGACAAACCAAAACTAACGCCGAAGGATTTCTTTTTGTATGCGGGAGCGTGGGCGGCGCTCTATGTGTCGGCGGGGAGCTTGGTGGGGGTTTTGTTTGCAACGATAGACCGCGTGTTCCGCGATGAGCTCTCGTACTACTACGACCCATATTCGGGCGGCATCCGCTTCGCGCTCGCCTCGCTCATCATCATCTTCCCCATCTCGCTCGCGCTCTTTGTTGTTTTGAAAAAGGGAATAGCGAGCGAGCCCG
>CAYTVT010000064.1:572-2213 GCA_964441855.1 uncultured Candidatus Saccharibacteria bacterium
TTTATCGCCGTCCTTTCCGGTTTCCTCGGCGGCGAGCTCACGACGCGCTTTGCGCTCAAAGCGCTCACCGTGTTCGCGGCGGCGGGGGCGGTGTTTTGGTACGCGCTCCTTGAGATACGCTTAAAGCCCGAAAAACCCATCGCACTCCGCACGCCCTTTATTATCGGCTCTCTGGTTGCGGTGCTCGCGGCGATTGTGTGGGGGTTTGTCGTTATGGGCTCGCCCTTTACGGTACGCAAGCTCCGCATGGACGAGCGCCGCGTGTCCGACCTCCAGAGCATCCAGTGGCAAATCGTAAATTTCTGGCAACAGAAAGAACGCTTCCCCAAATTGCTTGCGGAACTGGAAGACCCGCTTGCCGGCTACAAAGTGCCGTCTGACCCCGAAACCAAAAGTACCTATGAATTCTCGCTCGGCGAGGGGTATTCATTTACGCTCTGCGCCGACTTCACGCTTCCAAGCGGCGCGCAAAGCCGCAGTATTGCAAAACCGTACCCTATGGGCGAAGGCGCGCTTGCCGAAAATTGGGAGCATCCTGCCGGTCGCGCGTGCTTTGAACGCACCCTAGACCCCGACCGCTACCCGCCGTATGCAAAAACTAGATAGAATCAAATAAATACATTCAGAAGCTGCTTCTCACAAATAAATAAAAACCCACGACCGTTTGCACGATCGTGGGGGTGTTGCTTTACGCTGTATTGGCATTGCTATCTTTTTTGACCCAAGCGGCCACCGCAAGGGTTGCAAGTCCGAACAGCAAGCAGGCGGTCAATGTGCCCGTTTTCGCCACGTTCCATTTCCATCTGCTTTTATCCCCAAACAAGGATACAAATCCAATACCTCCAGCGAGGAGATGTATGGGAAGTACCCACCAAACAGGGGCGTACTGGCTACACCACAATGCAGCAACGGACAACATGAAGGACGCTATGATTAATTTCAATTCCATTCAATTTTTGGTGTATTGTTTCGGGACACCGACGGCTTCCTTTCTAGAGCCAACCCGATTTTTTGCGCTGTAAAAGAACGCTGTGAGTAGCATAGCATAATGCGCTTTTTCTGTCAACTTGCGCAAGAAGGCAGGGTTTGCTACTGTGCAGCCACAGTTGGCTTCGGCCTCGCCCCGCGCAAGCGGGGAGAATGTAAGAAAAGCCGCTAGAGCAGACCTCTGGCGGCTTTTCGTATACTTACAAAAACTTTCTTTTCAAGAAACCCGATCTTCTTTTCCAGTCGGCGCGTATCAACAATGCGTATTTGGGAAAGATTAGCGCGTGCCGCACGGCCGTCTATCATACCTACCGAAACACGGAGTGGGTGTACGCGGGTAGAGGTGGTGAGCGGGACAACTAAGCATGCATTGGGTCCGAACCCTCTTAATATGACACACGGACGCACAAACCATGTTCCTCATCCGTCTTGTTCTGTTCCAATATTCACACCCAAGCGACACCACCAAATCTCGCGTACCGTGTAAAGACGAGGTTGTTCCGCATCGGTTCGTTTTTTGATTTTATTCCACCCGTCAAAATCTTTTTGCATAGCGATATTTTAGCATAGTGGAGCAGAAGAGGCGTTTGCTGTATGATACTCCCCATGAACACGGTGTATGACCATGAGGCGATAGAAAAGAAATGGCAAGAT
>CAYTVT010000065.1:0-2212 GCA_964441855.1 uncultured Candidatus Saccharibacteria bacterium
CGACGCGATACGGCGAGCATGAGTAGCACCGCGTGCTCCGCCACCGACGACGCGTTTGCGCCACCGTTTGTCGCGACGGGAATGCCCGCTGCCGTCGCCCCCGCGACATTAAACTTGTCAAAACCGGAGCTCCATAGCTGTATGAGCCGCGCGCGGCGCGCGGCGAAGAGCACCTCATCCGCGAGGAATCTCCCAGGCGCACACAAAATGGCGTCGGCACTGGCTACTTTTTCTTTTTGCCGCGCAAGCGGTTCAGCATAAGACATCTCAACGAGCTCGAATTCGCTTCGCGGAAAGTACGAACGCACGAACGCGCGCAGGGCTTCGGGAATCCGATCTTCGTATACATACAAAATGGTCGGCATATTATGTTTTCTTTTCTATCACCCACTCATGCACGACGAGCGTATCCATCTCCGTTTTGAGGAAACAGCGAAGTGCGTCTTCTGGCGTCTCAACAATCGGTTCGCCCGCATCGTTGAAAGAGGTATTGAGGACGAGTGGTACTCCGGTTTCCTGCTCAAACGCTTTCAGTAATTCGTAGTATGGCGCGTTTGATTCCGGCGTTACCGATTGAATACGGCACGAGCCGTCCACATGCACGATAGAAGGGACGACCTTTCTCTTTTCCTGAACGACCGGCGCCGCAAGAAGCATAAAGGGGCTCGGATGTTCCAGTTCAAACCATTCTCGCTGTTTTTCAGCGAGAATGCTTGCCGCAAACGGCCGCCACGGCTCGCGATGCTTCACTTTTTTATTGATGCTCTTCGCCATTTCCGGATTGCGCGCGTCGCCTAAAATAGAGCGGTTGCCCAAAGCGCGAGGACCGTATTCGCTCCCTCCTTGAAACCACCCCACTACCTTTCTCGAGGCGATACACTGCGCCGCTTCGCGTGATACATCCGCGGATCGGCGCACGGTAATTTTATCTTTATATTTTTCAAGTGCTCGTGTGATTTCTTCTTCTGTGTATGGTCTGCCGAGTGATGCCGATTTCATCTCCAAAAAACGCGGGAGTCCGAGTATCTGATGCGCGCCCCAGAGGGCACACCCAAGCGCAACGCCCGTGTCCGACGCCGCGGGCTGGACAAAGAGCCGCTTGAAACCAACATCGTCTAAAAAACGACGGTTGGCGTCAATATTCAGCCCCACTCCGCCCGCAACGCACAAATCATCGGCGCCTGTCATGTCTTTGACACGCCTCCCCCACCGCGCCATCACCTCCTCCAACACTTTCTGGGCGACGAAGGCAACTGCCGCATAGTATGGTTCGGGCAATGACTCTTTATTCCGGCGCCGTTTTTCCAAAAGTATCGGAACAAAAAGCGCCGGTTCCGCGACGGATGGCGGGCGAGTACGGTAGGCAAGCGTAAAAAGCAAGTAGCCGGCGCGGCGCAATGCCTCATTTGAGAGCCAGCGGAAGAATCCCAACATGGTGCGGCGGCGGCGAAACCCCTTCGTCGCGCCGATGCCCTCAAAAGTGATGCGCGGATTGCAGAGCACCTCTCCGCTTCGGGTAACACAAAACCATTGTTCCAACGGATACTTTTTGAGCACGCGCGCATCTCCGTATGGCGCAAGTCCCATCATTTTCCCCTCATTGTAGTCGCCAAACGCAAGATAGTTATCTGAAATAAACGAATAGAGCTTGCCGATGCCGACGGTGTAGGGAAACCCAAGCATTTCGCGCAGATGGCGCGTCTTTTGGAGGCGGACGAGGCGGTTTCCTTCGCCGCGATACAAGGTCTCTGTTTCCGTCCCCAACACGCCCAAGTGATCACGGAATGATTCTCCGGCACCATCAACCACCAGTACGCCAGCGTGTTCAAACGGCGAGCAGAAAAATGCGGCGGCAGCGTGTGCGTCGTGGTGGTTGATCACTTCCACCCGCGCTTTCGCGAAACGCATACCGCCGTTTTGCACAAACAATTTCTTCATCGCCGCATCTGCGTCCGACCCGACACGGTCTACCACGACCATGTCTACATCTTCGGGACGGATGCCGAGCGTACTTAAACAATAATCAATCGCGAGATGCGGAAACATATCGCGCGAGTGTTTGACGCGGTTTAAGCGCTCCTCGGCAATTGCCGCAACGCGGTTGCCGGCAATCAAAGCCGCGCCGGTATCGTGCTGCCGTATTTTCAGTCCAAGGATATTCATGGGTGTAACTTTACTGTCTTACCGCGCCGAGCACAACCGCAAGGAGCCG
>CAYTVT010000066.1:0-2207 GCA_964441855.1 uncultured Candidatus Saccharibacteria bacterium
ACAGCAATCCATCTTTGCGTCGCTCAAACAGAAAGCGGCGGCTGAAATACAAAAAGACCTCTCGCGGGCGCGCTCGTCGGGCGAGACGGAAGCCCTGTACCGCGCGCTCGGCGGCGACCATCCCGAAGAGTTTACGGCGCTTGAGTCATTCGGCCTTTCTAGTTCCGAGGTAGAGGGCATCCGTTCTGCAACTTCGGAGCAGATTAAAGCGCGCGCCGGCACTATCCGCGACGAAGCGCGCTTCGCGCGCTATGAGGAAGCGCTCCGCGCTTCCAACGAAGAAACGGGAGCTTCGTCTCGGGAACTTTCTGCATTTTTTGCCGAACAGCGCGGCGTGTACGGCTCGCGCGAAAAAGCCGAGCAGAAAATCGCCTCTGCCGGCGCGCTTATTGCCGAGTTGTCTGGGCTTGCGAGCTCACTCCCTATTGACTTGGGGTACGGCGAAGATGGGTTTGACCCGGCGGTGCGCGACGCCGCTCGGCTCTTAAGCTCCGCCGAGCGGCGGCTTGCAAGCGCGCGCGTCGCACTTGAAGACGGTGCGTTCGGGCTCGCCTATAGCGAGGCACGCGAAGCCGAGTTTGCGGCGCGCGACGGCAGAAACATCGCGCGCGCCTACAAGTCGGGCGCGCGCAGACCCGAAACAAAACCGCCCGTTGAGGTAGGAGTGTCCGGCGAGTGGCGCTTGAATAGCCGTTACGAATTTCAGAAATTCTGCGTTTCTTTTGGCGGCACTCTTTCTGACGCGCTCTCGTGCGCCTACGACGACGGCCGCGTCTTTACCGTCGGCAAAGACGCGTTTCCCGTGAGCATACCGCTCGCATTCCGCCCGACCGAAAAGGAGGTAACCGAACTTGAGCCCCTTATTGTTGACCCGGGGGACCCCATTGTGCTCCCCGTGCTTGACCCGACGAAGGAAGGCCGATGCGGCGGCACAGAAGGGTACAGCTGCCCCACCGGGCTACTCTGCGTTACTTCAAAGAATGTGCCGGCGGTTGTGGGCGATGCGAGCATACTCTACGGTTCGTGCGAGACCAAAGAGAATATAAAAAAGAGAAAAGACATCACCTGTCAGGTAGAGTTTGAAGGGTATGTATACGACGGCGCCGTAAAGAGTTGCCGCAAAGATACGGCCACCGCGTGCAGCAACCCGTTTATTTACAAAACAAAAGACGCGTGCGAACTTGGCATACGCGCCGACGAGAAGCCAAAAGAAGAGCGCGCGCGATGGGTAGAGCATGTGTGGCGGTTTGCCGACGGCGTTGAGACCTCCATGATTTTGGAGCGCGCCGATTCGGAATATTTGCGGTATATCAAAAATATAGAATCGGCATGCCGCTTGATGCCCAAGTACCAATTTGTCTGGAAGCCGGGCGCGGGGAACGACGCGGCGGACAACTGGAAGAACTTCGGGATTCCCGACTGTTCGGGGCAGGCGTTTGCGCCCGCCAACTGCGGCAACAATATTTGCGAAGCAAGCGAGACCATCAAGAGCTGTCCGAAAGATTGCACGACGGGTGTGAAAGTGGGCGATGCGTACTCGTGCCCTGGGTTTGCGCATGAACGGATTGACTCGCGCGGCGCGCGCTATTGCCAGTTGAATACGCGCGAATCGTGCAGTTATTTCTTCCCGCAATTCTTGTATGAGAGTTCATACGCGCCTTCTTCGTGCCCGTCGACAACGAGCGGAAACACAGGTACGGCAACCACCACGCAGTTTGGCAATTGCGCAAGCAACACCAGCGCGTCTGGTTGCGAAGCGGATACCACCTGCGACTGGTATGTGCCGCCGCGCGGCTCGCCCTACTGCTCGCTCGCGGTACGCGGTTCGTGGGTTTCGCACTCGTGGCGGTTTAGCGACGGAAGTACGGAGACCTCATCTATTTTGGCGCGCACTGACCGCGAATACTCCGAGTTTATCGCGTCCGTAGATGCGCAGTGCAAGACCATTACCCGGACGAAATTTGCGTGGAAGACAGCTGCAGGAAACGACAGCGCCGACAACTGGCAAAACTTCGGCATCCCCGATTGCTCGGGTACGGCAAGCACGGGCGGTACGACGGGCGGTTCTGCGGGCGATGCGAATTCCTGCCCGTGGTTCTCGTACAGCCGGTGGGACAAAGACGGCAAGCGCTACTGCCAACTCAACAATGAACGCAAGTGCGATTACACCTACCCGAGCTACTTGACGAATGGACCAAACTACAAGA
>CAYTVT010000067.1:0-1677 GCA_964441855.1 uncultured Candidatus Saccharibacteria bacterium
TCTTTCGGCAACCTTCTCTTTGCCGTCGGTAACAGCGAGAAGATGCGTATTGCCAGTTCGACTGGTTACGTCGGCATCGGCACCACCTCCCCCGCCCGCGCTCTCTCGGTGCAAGGGCAGTGCGTGACCGGAGATACACGCTTGCGGCGCAGACGCCGCAAGCGCCCATGCGAAAAAGCCGACCCGGAAAAGGGCGAAAGCGATGACGGCGAATATATCTACGATACGGTAGCAATTATCCGACTTACTAAGGGCGACGAAGTGCAGTCGCTTCATCAGGAGACGGGCGCGTTCGTCTGGAGCCGCGTTAACGGCGTTATTGAGACCGGCATCCAGCCGCTGTATCGCATCACCACGCTCTCTCGCCGCGTCATTCGCACGACGGCGGTGCACCCCTATTTCGCGCGCGTCCACCAGCCGTCCCGCCTCGAGGCGACCACGCAAAAGAGGTATCGCTTTGAAGCCGACCTCTCAATGAAGATTGAACAGTATAGCGTGGATACGGTCGTCGCGGTGGCAAACGAGGAGCGCGCCTATACGGTCGCGCTACCGCGTAAAGTCAAACAAGCGCTTCGCGACCATCTGCGCCGCGCGCCCAAAGAACGCGCTCCCGCACTCTACGCCGCCGCAATCGTGGAGGCCTTGCAGAACATCGGCACGCGCGTGCACGAACTCGTTATTGACACCGACTACCCGGGCCACAGCAATGTTGTCGCGCGGGTGATTCACGCCGCGTTCCCGTCAATGGAGGTGTATTTCAAGCCGATAGGGAGGAAATCGCCGGCGCACCACGCGTGCTACGGCGCGCACGCGCGACGCGTCGCCGCGAGTCGCACGGCAACGGTTGACGATTTGAAGGAGAAAGCAGAAAGCGCCCTTCCAGCTTCATTCCCGCAACACAGAGGAGGCGGTTCCGAGAGCCATCAGGCGCTTTCCGATGCTTCAAGGTTATACCAAGGCGCGCTTTTTGTCAAGCATGGAAAGTGGATAAAGGTAAAAGAGCTTCGGGTGGGGCAATACATCGCGGTGGCGCACGGAAAGACGCCCGCATGGGAGAAAATAGTCAGTATCATGCTTCTCCCGCGCGAGCGCGTCTACGACATAGAAGTAGAAGGCACGCACAACTTCATCGGGAACGACATCATCGCGCACAACACCTATCTCTCGGGCGATACTTTTATTGGCGGCGCCCTCACCGCCACCTCGACCCTGACTCTCTCGGATGACCAGTGGGTCGGACTCGGCTCTGCTGCAGGCCGTCTCCTCTTTGATGACCAAACAACCGATGAGCTGGAGATTCTCTCGGTGAATGTCGGGATTGCAACTACCTCTCCGGGCGCGCTCCTTGGCGTTCACGGCTCTGGTCTTTTCTCTAACGCACTCACGGTCGGCGGCACCCTGACTGCCACAAGCACGACTCTGCTTGCAACGGTGGGCGGCAACGTCGGCATCGGGACGACTTCGCCATGGGGGGGGTTGAGTGTGGAGCAAGGCAGTACCAACCCCGTCTTTGTGGTCTCTGACCAGGGCACGAGCACACCGAGCTTGATTGTGGCGGGGAGCGGGAATGTGGGGATTGGGACGGCGGGGCCAGGGCAACGTCTTCGCGTTCAGTTAGGAACCAATGAAGTTGCCAGTTTCCGTGACGGAAGCAATACTTCAGCAATATGGGGTATG
>CAYTVT010000067.1:1687-2144 GCA_964441855.1 uncultured Candidatus Saccharibacteria bacterium
CAACCATGGGCTTTTCGGGTGGCAACGCAAAAGATGTCTACTCCATCGGCTATGATGTCACCAACAACCGCTTCGCCATCGCGTCTTCTTCTTCAATCACCACCAATGTCAGAATGGTCATAGACAACGCAGGCAACGTCGGCATCGGGACGACGAGTCCGGCGAATCTTCTTGCTGTTAGTGGCAGCGCATATATTGCGTCTAATCTCGGAATCGGGATAGCAGTACCGGGAGGGACATTTCATATATCTGCGACAAATCCTGAGATTTTCCTTGATAGGACGAACACGACAGATTATGCGGTCATGCGTTTTAGAAATGCTACTACCTTAAACTGGCTGGTTGGAACAAGGGAAAGTGCGGTTACTCCAACAAACTCTTTTAGTTTTTACAGTAACACTGCGGGGGCTGATGTTGTCACCTTATCACCCGCAGGCAACGTCGGCATCGGGACGAC
>CAYTVT010000068.1:0-2136 GCA_964441855.1 uncultured Candidatus Saccharibacteria bacterium
TAAGTGAATAAGGATTAAGAGGTAAGGGGAACTTTGATTGCTGCACGAGCGCCGCCAGCGCCGTTGCGGCGGCGCGCATCGTGCCAGTACAGAGCGACCTGGGCGTAGCCCGGATCCCAGCGGCCGTACGCAACCTTGCCGTGAGGGAGGCGGTCATTAGGGAACCAAGTCCAGGTCTCGGGGTCAAGATGTTTTCCGGTAATGGCGTGATGCAGGGTGTCTGCATCGCACCAGCCGAAGAGGTTGAGCCAGAGTTTGCCCTTGATTTTGACGAGTTCATCGGGTGTCTTGGCGTTGTCGCCGAGCGTGTCTTCGTCTGGTTTGACGGACCGGTTTACGAGGTAGAGTTCGGGTACCTTTGGACCCTTACTGTTTCCGTACTGCATCACATCCACCCCCTCGTAGGGTTTGTTCTCGCCACATTTGAGTTTACAATTGACCGCTATGCGGTTGGTCGCTCCTGCCGGCCTGAAGGAGGGCATAAACGTCGTACTCGCAAGCTGTTCTTCCGTAAGAGAGAAGAGGTCGCGCAGAATGATGCGCTCGCGGGTGAGAAACTGGTGGAGTTCCTCCCGGGCGGTGAGCCAGTCCAAGAGGGTGGTGCTGGTGGAGCGGAGATTGGGAACCGCTACTGCGGGTTCCACAACTTCGACCATCTTCTCGCTTTTCTTCTCCAATGTGTGAGCGAGAAAATCTTGAAAATAATCTCGCCCGATACTTCCGTTTTCTACTTGGCGCCAAAAATCTTTCATTTGGCCAGCCGTAACCGATTGACCGACGACTATATTGCTCATAGCCATCCTTTCTTTGGTTTGATGTGTTTGTTTTTTGGTCCTCTATACCTTCAGTCAAGGTACTTTGAACTGGTGGCAGTATAGCAAAACAGGTGTTTTCTGTCAAGGGGCAATAATTTCTTTCCAACCGCCAAGCGTATAGCCGCCTGAAGGGCCGGCAGTAAAGAGGAGTGAAGCGAGGCCGGTTTCGTACGCGACCTCGGCGCTGTTTTTAAGACGGATTTTGTAGCCCGACACTTCTTTAATGTGAACGGAGTCTTCCAGAGAAATCTCGCTCTCCGGCGCATACAGGAGCAGGGCGCCAGTCACGCTATTTTTTGCAATAATTCCATCACCGCTTTCTTTTCCCGAGATGAGCAAAATGTGTGAATTTGCTCCCGCACCTGCAAACGAAGCCGTGTTTTGGAGCGTTATCTTCCCATCGGCAATGACTGCAATGCTTTTACCGGAGAGTGACGCGTCAATGCGCACCACGGCAGAGTTTTCTATCTCAAGATCTCCTGCGACCCACAAAGGCCCCATAAGGGTTACCGTCGGGCTCCCGCTTATTTTCATGTTGCAGTTTATTTTCTTCGGACCAAGCGTCGTATCATCGTCTATATTGTATGGGCAAGGCGAAGCAATGGTGCCTCCCGCCGCGGCATCGCTTTTCCAGCTCTCAATCTGCGCGTCGGTTATAGGCAAATCCTTCGTCTCCTTGTCGGTGCTTCCGGGGTAGAGCGCGCCACTAATCGTTGTACCGGTGAGCGTCTGGTAATGCGCATCGCCGTCAATCTCGGCATCTTGAATCGCGTGCGCGTATACCGAACTCGTCGCATGGACATCGCGCACCAGCCCCAGTGGCCCCGCCGATACCACATCGCCTTTTATTAAGTTGCCGCCAGCGCCGTCAATTGGCCCATTTGCATAAACATTGCCGGCAATGGACGATGAGTTTTCGAGCACAATACCGCCCGCGCCCGCCTGCGCACCGTAGTGGAAGGCGGCACCCTCGCCCTCTAAAAGCCGAAGGGTGCTGGCGCGCGCGAAGCGCGCGCCTAACGCCTTTGCGACCACTTCTTTCCCTCCGGACACATCGGTAACCGTCGCGCTCGCCGCAATGCCGCCGACCGTTACGGCCTCCGAAGCGCCGACCGCGAACCCACGCATATGCCGGTACGCCACATCTTCTGCCGCGGCGGAAACCGCATAGAGGCCTTGCCGCGCGTCGGCAGAGGCGCGCGCCGCAGAGGCGCGCCGAAGCGCAGGCCCCGCCGCCGCCGCGGAGACGGCGGCGGCTCCCGCGAGGAAGAGGAGGCAGGCGATGAGCATTACCTGGCCGCCGTTAGTACGAATTGCGTAA
>CAYTVT010000069.1:0-1508 GCA_964441855.1 uncultured Candidatus Saccharibacteria bacterium
ATTGCAAGCGACAAGCCCGTCGTCCGCGATTATATAGAACACGAAAAAACCAGCATACTCGTGGAGCCCGAAAATCCTGCCGCGCTCCGCGCGGCTGTAGAACGACTCATCGCCGATGAGCCCCTGCGACAAACGCTCGGCGACGCCGCACAGCAAAAAGTCCTCGCCGATTTTACGAGCGAACGCTTCGCCTCCTCGCTTGCCGAGATTTTTAAGTTGCTCTCCTAAAGTTATCCACCCGGCACTCTTGCAATGGATGCGCGCGGGGGTACAATAGATGCAGGTCCGCGTGCGAAATATAAACTCTATAACATACATACAGGGAGCCCAACATTTACGCATCGCGCGGAGCGCTTCATTCCGGAAACAAGGTATTGCTTCTGGAATCAAGCGTTCCAACCGATGTGCGTGCGGGCACCCACCTAACTTTGTTAGGAAATATATTTCCTGCGGACCGCAATCCGCCCCGACGCTTGGTCGGGGCGGTGTTGCGTCTTGGGACGAGCTCTATGCTATACTACCAATGTCAACAAAGGCCGTTTTAATTACACATAGAGAGCATATGAAATATAAAAAAGGATTCACATTGATTGAGCTTTTGGTCGTTATTGCGATTATCGGTATTTTAACCTCGGTCGTGCTTGCCTCGCTCAACTCCGCGCGCGACAAAGGAGGCGATGCGGCGGTAAAGGCAAACTTAGCAAACATGCGTTCGCAAGCGGCGCTGTACTTTGACGACAACAGTTCGAGCTACGGTCCGAACACAGGCACAAGCTGTACAACGGCGGGGAGCGTCTTTGCCGACTCGCGCGTTGCGGCACAGCTAGACGCCGCAGTGAAGGCCTCGGGCGGCGGCTCGGTCGCCACCTGCGCCAATGGAACGACGCTCTGGGTCGTGTCTGTCCCGCTCCGCGACAAAACGAAATCGTGGTGCGTGGATTCAAGCGGCATCGCCAAAGAAGCCACCGCTAATACGACCACCATCCAGTGCGGAAGCTAAAGCAAAACAGCGCGCGAGCTCTATGCGAGCGCCAAATCCACCACCCGCTTAAATGACTCGGGGTGTTCGTGGGCGAGCTCGGAAAGCATCTTGCGGTTGAGTATAATATTTTTCTTTTTAAGCACGCCGATAAAACGGCTGTAGGTAGTGCCGTGCATGCGGAGCGCCGCGTTTAGGCGAATGTTCCAAAGCGTGCGGAAATCGTTCTTCTTGTCGCGGCGATGCGCGAAGGCATATTTGCCGGCGTGCACATACGCCTCCCACGCCGCGCGCTCCTTCTTGGAGCGCGCGTGGCGGTAGCCCTTGGTTTTCTTCAAGAGCTTGCGGCGAAACTTCAGCGCATTGGTTGCTTTTTTAACGCGAGACATACTGGTTTATAAATAGCGAGAAATGGTCTTTTTCTTAAAAGCGACTTCCACGGAGCGGTGTTTTGCGAGCTGGCGCCTGCCGCCCTCCTTCGCATTGAAGTGGTCTTGCCCCTTGGCTCGCGAAAGTAGCTTGCCGCGCC
>CAYTVT010000069.1:1518-2093 GCA_964441855.1 uncultured Candidatus Saccharibacteria bacterium
TGATTCGGATCCGATCTGAAAATGTTTTGTTCATAGCATTCATAAGCACTCCGCAAAACACATTTTGCAAAAGTCCTCGGTAACGCTCGGGTCGCTCCAACGCGACCGCTCGCTCCAGACATTTTGAAAATGTGTTTTGCTTCGTGTGTTGTTACTGTTTCTCAATAATTATGGTGAGTCCTTTCGGGCCGCGGCGCACGGGGTCGGCTATTTTGTACGCGGCGGGGATGATTTTAAGCATCCGCTCCAGCCGCTCGCGCAAAAACTTTTCGTCGAGAAACTTTGCTCGCCCCGCGAGGAAGAGCTCTATCTTCACGCGGTGCCCATCCGCAAGCCATTCCCCCGCTTTCTTCGCTTTGAGCGCAAGGTCGTGCTCGCCCGTGCCGATTTTGACCTGCACGCTCTTCACTTCACTTGCATGGCTCTTTGCCCGCGCGCCCTTCTGCCTCTTGCTCTCCTCGTACTGGTACTTGCCGTAATCCATCACCTTGGCGACGGGGGGCACTGCATCGGGCGAGACCTCTATGAGGTCGCTCCCGAGCTCCTCGGCTTTCTTCAAGGCCGCCTGGAGCGAG
>CAYTVT010000070.1:0-2075 GCA_964441855.1 uncultured Candidatus Saccharibacteria bacterium
AAACGACCGGCATCATTATGGTTGCCGTCGCGCTCCTTTTTGACGCGGCAAATGCAGGGATAAACCTTATACCAATCCTCGGACAGATTTTGGGCGTCCTCGTGTCTATTGTCGCCTACTGTACCTTTGGCTTTTGGTTTATAAAGCGGGGGGTAGGGTTTGCAAACCCAAAGCGGGCGGCGGCATTTTTCGGCTCCGGCCTCATTGAAGCAATACCCATTCTCAATATCTTGCCCGCCGTCACCATTGGAGTCGTGCTCACGGTGCTTATGGTACAATTAGAAGACAAGACCGGTATTAAAGTACCTAGAAAAGCATGAGAAAAATACTCTTTCTTGCATTTTTCATAGCCGCGACGGCCTTCGCCGCCCTTCCGCCCTCGCCCGACGCGCTTCTTATCTCACTTTCGCCGGAGCGGCCCGCGCCGGAGACGGATGTGCGTGCGACACTTTCGTTTCTAGACGGAGGTAGCGCGGCAGATGCAGAGATAGAGTGGCGGGTGAACGGTACAGTGGTGCGCAAAGGGAAGGGAGTTACTGCCGTGTCGTTCCGCACCGGAAAGCTCGGCGTGCGCACAACGCTCACGGTAAAGGTTTTAGACGGAAATGAAGCAGTTGAGAAAACGCTCGTCCTCGCGCCGGCATCTCTCGTACTCGTCGCCGAATCGGACGGCACGGTGCCGCCGTTTTACCGCGGCAAGTCGCTCTTTTCGTACCACGGAGCGATGCGCATTGCCGCAATTCCTTTTTTCGCAAGCGCAAACGGCGCGCGCGTAAACCCAAAGACGCTCAACTATACCTGGCGCATTGCCGACCGCGTACCAGAGGGCTCGTCGGGGGTCGGGCGCGATGTATTTACCTTCTACGCCAAAGTTCCGTTCCGACCGACCGAGGTGTCGGTAGAAGTGGCGACGGCAGACGGGAGCGCCTCCGCCGAAGGGAGCATCCTTGCCGAGGCGAAGGCACCGCAAGTAGCGCTCTACGAGACGCACCCGCTCTACGGCACGCTCTGGAACAAAGCGCTTGCAAACAACACGATACTCACGGCACCTGAAATACGCATCACCGCACAGCCGTTTTTCTTTAACCGCGCCGACGCGCCGTTTCTAAAGTACGATTGGAAGCTTAATGCGCAAAAGGTCGGCTCGCCGCAAGACGAAAGCGTTGTGTTTCGGAAGGAAGGCGCGGAAGGAGTGGCGGGCGTTGCGGTGGAGGTAACGAACCCGCGCGCGATGTTTCAGTTTGGCGAAGCGCGCGGAGTGATACATTTTTAATATACGAATATACGAATTTACAAATGTCTACGAATAAAACAAAATTGGCGGGAATAATTACGGGCACAGGTACACTTGTTCTAGTTATTCTACCTATATTTGCATTCGCCGCCGATTATGTGCCTTTGGCGCCGCTGCCGAACACCATTCCCGACAAAGCGTGCGACGAGATGAAGCCAACCGATGCGGGGTTTGCAGAAAAGTGCAAAACCTCGCTTTCGCCCTACTTGACTGGCCTCTACCGGCTCGGCATCGGCGCGGCGGGGGTGCTTGCAGTCCTCATGCTCGTGTGGGGCGGGTTTCTGTACATGACGACTGAAGCAATCCAAGGTAAAATCGAGAGTCGGGGAATTATTATGAATGTCGTCTGGGGGCTCGCGGTTATTCTCGGCTCGTACATTCTCCTCGTAACCATCAACCCGCGGCTCGTAGATATTGGGCTCGTGATTGGGAATTTGGATAGAGTAAACCGAACAAAAATAGACAGCGCGGAAAAAGTGTATGGCACTTTTCTTGAAGAAGCACAAATCAAAAGGGGGCAAGTAGCAAAAACAGAGAGAATACAATATGAGACGAAACTTGCGCAAGCGCAGGCAAAATTTGCAGAAGCGCAAGAAATGGAAGATGTTGGGAATGTTGAACTCGGAAGAAATCTTAGGGCAGAAGGGGTGGCATTACAACAAGAAGCGGAAAGGGAACGGAAAGTGGAAGCGGCGAAGTTGTCGGTACAGCGCATTGCAGAAACCACCTTTGACTCATCCAAAAAACTAAGTAAATTGTCGCCCACAGAACTCACCAATGT
>CAYTVT010000071.1:0-1999 GCA_964441855.1 uncultured Candidatus Saccharibacteria bacterium
CGGCGGATTCGAGCGAAGGAGTGGGAGCGGTGGCGGTGAGGTCGGGTTTGGGTATTTCGGAAACGGTAATGGGCGTGCCGGGCGGTATATTGCAATCCGCTGTTTGAGACAAATCAACTCCAGTTGGAACAGCAATGTTTGGCGTTACTTTTACCTTCGCATACTTACTGCCCGTGGTGTTATAGGTTTTGCTTACCACGCCAACATTTCCCGACAACTGGTCAGTACCGCTCCACAGATAAGAATACGAAGGCCCAGAAGGCAGAACCTTGGCAACCCACCATACGGCCTCACCGACAAAAAAAGATGTTTTCTTGTTCACTCCACCGGAATCAGAAGCGGCATAACACTCTACTTGCGGGCGCACAAAAATTTGCACAGGATTACTCGTTTCCGCATATGCAAAAAATCCCGCGCCGAGGACGATGTAAGCCGCCGTGCACACCGCGAACAGTTTCGCCTTCACAGTGTATTTATTGTATCACAAGAAAAACTTAGGAAAGGGGGAGGTTGTGGGTTTCTAGGAAGTCGCGCATGGTGATGTCGCCCATCCCGAATCCGACGCACGGTACCGGCTCTACGCCAAAAATCTCAAGCAAATTGTCGTACCGCCCGCCACCAAAGAGCGAACGGCGATTTTCGGGACTCGTATCAAACACTTCAAACACCATACCGGTATAGTAATCAAATCCTCGCATAATATTCGCGTCAAACTTCGCATTCGGAAGATTGAGCCGTTTTAGGAATTCAGAAACGCTAGGCGGACATTGAATCTTGTCCGCATCGGGAACGCCTTGTTTATCCCATCTTGATAATGTCGCTGTATCAAGTTTTGGCCTCATATTCACTTTTATCTCAAAATCCTCATCCTTTGCGCCAAACGCTTGCATAATTTTGTATGCGAGTTCAATAATTTCCGCATCGCCTTCCGTTCCCGCGAGCCCCACCAAGTCGCAGTTAAGTTGCCAGTGCTCTCTCCGCCGCCCGCGCTGGGGGCGCTCGTAGCGGAACACATTGGGTATGGAGTACCACCGGAGCGGAAACTTGAGGGACTTCCGCCGAGCCGCCACCATCCGTGCGAGGGTCGGCGTCATCTCGGGGCGGAGCGTTACTTCCCTCCCCCCGCGGTCGGTGAACGAGTAGGTCTGCTCGTTTACAATCTCATCGTTCCCCTTGCTCCGATACAAATCGGCGTATTCAAGAAGCGACGCGCTGTATTCTTCGTACGGCGGATTGTGATTTTCTACCACTTTCCGCCATACGGAGAAAATATAATTTTGCACACGCATGTCTTCGGGGTAAAAGTCGCGCACGCCCTTGTAGGGGTTGGTAGAGAGTTTTTTATTTTCCATTTTTGTATTATATCACACGATGCGCCGCAAGATTACCAATACTTGACTTTTATGGAAAGATAAAGTACCTTCCACACAGATGTTTGTTTGTAAAATATACCTATGAAAAAACCATTAGTGAGCATTCTCTTAAAGAGAATAGCGCCGCGCATCGGCGCGCGCGTCAACCTTGAGCCGGAATACGGCTGGGCGGGGCAAATCGTATTCAGAAACGGCCGCAAAAGATACTTCCGCGCCTCTAGCGTGGACTTAAACCCCATCGGCTCGTCCGACATTGCAAAAGACAAGGACTTTGCTGCCTACTTTATGCGGAAGATGGGCTATCCCGTGGTCACCGGCAAAACATTCTTCTCAAAAGAATGGGCGAGTGCAATTAAATCAGACAGAAACATAGACGCTGCGTACCGCTATGCGCAAACGCTCGGGTTTCCCGTCATCGTGAAGCCAAACAGCAAGAGTCAGGGAACCGGGGTCGCCAAGGTGTACACCAAGCGCGATTTCTATCGCGCAATGCGAGTAGCACTCAAGGCAGACAGGGTTGCGCTCGTACAAGAAGCGGCTGTGGGAAAAGATTATCGGATAGTGGTGTTGGACAATGCTATTATCTCCGCCTATGAACGCATCCCGCTTAATGTAACGGGAGACGG
>CAYTVT010000072.1:0-1981 GCA_964441855.1 uncultured Candidatus Saccharibacteria bacterium
GCGGCACCGGCGCTGTCTACGGTGTTCAGTACCAGCGTGCTTGGGTTGGTGCCAAGGACGCTCGCCGCCGTAGCCACACTCTCGGCGCTGCGAACTTCGCGTGTGAGGCGCTCCAATACGCCAACACCCCCCTGCTCAACGCGCGAGAGGTTCGCCACTCCGCCATACGCGCGCGAAAGCCCAAGCGCAGTACCCACAATCAAAACCAATGCGACCGTGAATATCGCCGCGTAGACAAGCAACTCTACGAGCGAGAAACCACTGCAAGACGAGGTGTGCTTCATAAAAATCTACTCAAACATATTCATAAGATACGCCTCCATAACCCGCTCTTTTGCAGGCGGCGTTGTAGTCGCCCATGCGACGCGCACAACAAGTTTTTTCGTGCCCGCGTCAACGGTCTTTGCATCGGGCGATGTGCTTGCCACAATGTCTTTATCGGCATCGCGCCGATACACCTCCTCAAGGGTCACCGTTCGCCGAAATACGCCGTCGATGGTTTGGGGCGACAGCGTGGTTGCCCACTGTGCGCCGTTAAAAGACAGGTCGTATGGTACGCCGAGCGTCAAAGACGCGAGGTTGTTCCACCATGCATCGCGGAGCGCAACCATTGCTTCAACCCCCTCCTCCGCAAGCGCCGCCGCTTGCACCTGCTCCAGCGTTCCGCGACCCTGTCGTACTGCAAGATGAAATGCCGTAAGCACTGACACGAAGGAAACCAGAAGCACCGCCACCGCAACGAGTATTTCCACGAGCGAGAATCCTCTCATTGTTGTAGTATACCGCTTTTTAGCTACTCGCTCTCTACGACACCGATGGCGTTTACGGTAAGCGTTCGCGACACCGACGGGTTGCCACGCACGGCAAGCGTTACCGAACCCGCATTTGACGCGCCGGTGAGGCGCGCAAAGACAACTTCGTTATTTGAGAAGGTAACGGCAGAAGCGGTAATGCGGCGCGGCAGTATTTCTGTTTTGTTGTCGGCGCTCCCCGCTTGGTAGTTCGGCGCACGGAAGAGCACCGCTTTGTCGGTATCAAAATGCACGCCCCACGCCGCGCCCCCCTCACCCGCAAGGGTTTTCCCCCGCGCCTCCGCTATGAGCGCAGACACGCGCGCCGCCCCCGACTGCAACTCCTGCCGCGCCGCGTAAGAAGAAAACGAAAACCACCCCGCGCCAAGCACGAGTGTAAGCACGGCAATACTGACGATTATTTCAATCAACGAAAACCCATTTTTCATAGATTACTCATTGTAACCCAAGTAATGATTTTTGTATTTTGTAGGTATCTCCATGTTTGCAAAGTCCACTATACGACGGTAAATTTTCCTCACTCACCCTCGCAAGCATCCTCCGCCTCGTCGCCGTCCGCAGTACGCGGTGCGTCGGGAAGTGCACCCAGCCGAGGAAGTCCATGCCGGACGCGAGGGTTTTGATGGAGACCTTGTTGGGATGGAGGGATAATTTTAGGTTGGTGGTGAAAAAATCGGCAATGCGCGGAATGAGAGCAGTCAGATATTCTTTGTTTTGAGAAAGAATCACAAAATCGTCTGCGTAGCGAATGTAGTACTTTTCTCTGAGTTCGTGTTTTGCGAATTGGTCAAACTCGTTCATATAGATGTTCACGAAAAGTTGCGAGGTGAGATTGCCGAGGGGGAGTCCAACACCTACCGTGCCAGAGTGGAAACTGCCGACAATGCGCTCCACAAGCCAGAGCATATCGGGGTCGGGAATGAAGCGGGAAAGAATCTGGAGCAAAATACTATGGTCAATACTCGCAAAGAACTTGCGAATGTCGCATTTGAGAACGAAACAGGGACGGCGGTTGCTGTCGCTAATCCATGAAGCGATGGAGCGAAACCGATTAAGCGCTCTGTGTGTTCCTTTGTTTATGCGACACGAATACGAATCATATATAAATGCCTGGTCAAAAAGCGGGTAGAGTGTGCGGTAGACAGCTCGATGGAGCACGCGGTCACGAA
>CAYTVT010000073.1:0-1791 GCA_964441855.1 uncultured Candidatus Saccharibacteria bacterium
TACCCCGTCGCGCCCGAAACGGGCGCTTGCAAATACACGCTCACCTTCCCGCCCGCCGCGTCGCACGCGGCGGGCGCGGTAACGACCGTCGGTGCCGCGAGCGCGCTTGAGTAGTTGGCGACCACAGTTTTCTTTTTCCCGCCGAGCGTTGAGAAAGAGAACGAGACGCTGCACTGGCGGGGGTTGCCCGACACGAGCGCGCAATCCCCCGTCCAACCAGTAAAGTTACCCGCAGGCGAATCGCGCGTTTGCGGCGCTTCAAGCACCACCGTCACATTGCGCTCCGCGAGCCGTTCGTAATTCGTCGTGCCCGCAAAATAGTTTGCCGAAAAGGTGCTCGGCGAGACGGAAACCTGGGTAACTTCTACTCCCGGCTTGGATGTGTTGTCCAATTTGCTTTGGACATTGAGTTGGTGCGTGAAAACCGGACGCGTAGATTGCTGCGGAATTATGATGGTCTGTGTAGGAATGGTCGCGATGCTAGTTGCTATATAACTGCCGCAATCAATGGACACAGATGTAGCATCGGGATTATGTACCGAACACTGCGTATCAAAATACGCGGTCTCATTCTGCTGTTCACGATTCGCCGGTTCTTCTGCACAAAGTGTGAGTTCTGTATTTACGGGGTTGTTCGGACGCGCGAACGAACGCCAATCCTTGGGAATTGCGGTCTGCGTCTCAACTGAAGTTGCACAATTCGCCGGCGCGTATGCAACATTCACGGAATCGCATTCAGGATGATAGTCGGTCAGCGTGCCGCCGAGGGTGCAGGCGTATTCGCCTTCAAAATAATCATCTATATAAAACGGATAATTGCCCCACGGAAGCTTTTGCGCTTCAAAAAGATAGGTGTTGGGGAAATTGCGGTTCCGGTACAGCGCATTGAAGGTAGAACCGCCCACAAGACCAGTGATGTCTCCAAACTGTAAATCCCCGCTACAAGTATTACTTCCAGAACTTCCCTCAATCGCTTGATGGTCGGCACTGCACATTCCGCGCACTTCTGTGCTCGTGATAGTCCTGTAGAGGCCTGTCGCCAAATCACGCACTTTTGAAAAAGTCGTGTTTACCGGCGCGTAATCATCCGCCCCGCCGGAGACGCGTAAAGAGCGGTACCGTTCTGAGGGGCATCCGCTCAAAGAGCCGCTCACATTGAGTGTCCACGCGCCGTTCGCGTCAATACTCGGCACATTGTAAAAAAGCGCCTGACAGGTCGGCATAGGAGACGGCGTGGTTGGCAGTTGCGCCGTTATCGTCGTCTGCCCGCAGTTGTCGCTCCCGCTTGACTCCCCAGAACCGCTTTCGTTGGCGCACACTTTAATGGTATATGAACCTGGCGCAGGCGGCGTAAACTCTGCCGAAAACTTCTTTGACGCGCCCGCGCCGAGCGGTGTTCCGGTCAGCGCTCCGTTCCACAGTTCGCCGCCGCCAAACGAAGTGAAGTTCACGCCGTTGTTGCTCCAATAAAAGGTGGTATAAAAGTTACTCATTCCGCCTCCACCGCTGTTTGCAACGGTTGCCACAACATCTACCTGATACTGGGGCATAAGTTGGCTGGTTTCGGCGCTTCTGCCTCCGACAATGCGCGTAATGCTCGCCGTGAGATTGGGTAAGCTTGCGGGTGACTTGTACGCCACAACCACCGATGTGTTTCCACCTCCGCTTATTACAATGCGGCAATCAGTACCGGAAACCGACGAGCACCCGCTCCATCCCGAGAAAAAATTACCGCTAACGGAGGGCGCACGGAGCGTGATATCTATATTCGCGGTCGTACTACGCGTGTAG
>CAYTVT010000074.1:0-1612 GCA_964441855.1 uncultured Candidatus Saccharibacteria bacterium
GGAAAGCGGGTCAAATATATTTTCATTTTGCAGAAAGTTGTCGGCTACTTGGGCATGCACAGTAAAAGCGGCGCTGAAAAGAAGTGCGGCAGAAAGGAGAAGTTTGGAAAGCTGAGGAATCATATATTAAGATGTTACGGCTTCTCACCAGAGAGCACGACGGAAATCTTTTTAATGTTGGCGGGAAATTGCTTTTTCCAGAATGGGCGGATGATGACTTGCGACCGTTCCACGGCGGGGTACGAGGCGAGCACGGTAACGGTGTCGCTCTTCGCCTTCCCGGCCAAATCAAGCTTCAGGCGCTCCGCGTCAAGCTCCCATACGACGGTGCCCGAGCCCTCAAGGGCAAAGAGCACGCGCCCGTCAGCATTCTTCCCAAAATCCGCTTTGTTCAGAAACGAAAACGAGAGCACGTCGGGTGTTTCAAAGGCGACCGGCGCTCCGTCGTAGCGCGGGAGCGCGCGGCGCGCAATATAGGAGGCAAGCGCGCCGCGCTTGAATGCAAACGCCGTGAGCGTTCCCCGCTCGGCAACCGACACTTTTTTGTCTTTATTCTCAACTTCCGGTTCTGAAAGCGCGGTAAAGGCGTAGCCGCCTGCGAGCATAAGCGAGCCCTCGGGCAATTTCTCCGCCGCCTCTTTTACCAACTTTTCTTCTAGCGCCTTGCGGAGTGTCGCGCGGGCGGCGCTTACCTTCTCGGGCGATACAAACGGCGCCACGCCGACGAAGCCACCTGTCATGGGCGTTTTAGAGCGAGCATAAAAGCCGGCGTACCGCTCGGAGCTCCCCTTAAACCCTGGCACCGTAAAGTCAGACAATCCGATGTTATAGCTATCTCCCGCTTGGTCTGCATACACCAGTGTGTCTATGCTCCCGGGAAGCTTCTTTCCACCCGAAACGGTCTGGCCCGGGACGACTATGGATTCTTGGATGCGAAAAATCTTGCCTTCCGGAGTTTCAAAACGGGTGTTCTTGATGAGGCGTTGCGGCGCGGAAGAAAAATTGTTGTAGACGACAATTGTGCCCGACGCCTTGCGCTCCACGCGCCTACTCCCCTCGGGCTCCAACACAGATGTTTCGGCTCGCTCTACCACGACGGGCTCGTACGGTAAGTAGGTATCGGTGGTTGTCGCGGCAGTGAGGGCGGTGCCGTTTAAAGATACAGTTGTCGGGGCGGATTTGAGCATGACGGTAACCGTCGCCCCAGAAAGAGCCACGCCAACCGCGCTTGCAAGCGCGGCGAGAGAGAGCGCCACGATGCCCCACAGCCACCACCTGGCGCGCGTATTGCCGCCTCCTTTATGGAGGCGCACCACGATCGGCTCTTCCTCGCGCGCGTCTTCCTCCGGCGCATCAGCGTAACGGTACGCGCGCGGCGGCACGGGGATGTTGCGCACCGAGCGGCGTCCTCCGGGCGGCGTTACATCACTCACCACTTGTTTCGGCATATGAGGATAGTATAACACGGGGAGGGATTGCGTGCGGAGAAAAATGTTTATAACTTTCTCCTCTCTTCGTACAGCGCTACAAACGCGGCTTCTCCTGCAAGAAAAGTATCGGGAGATGCGGAACGGAAAAATTGTACCAGGGGCGCAAATGTTTCCGCCCCGCG
>CAYTVT010000075.1:0-1571 GCA_964441855.1 uncultured Candidatus Saccharibacteria bacterium
GAAGTTTGAGGAGTTTTGAGCAAAATAAGGAGTCCCGCGCTTTGCCGACAAAGTGAGGGACGACTATATTTTGCTACAACCGAGCACATAACCTTATGCACTATGTGTATCTTTTGAAAAATCAAGCGAAAGGTATAACCTACATTGGCTATACGAGCGACTTGAGACGGCGGGTGCGCGAGCACAAAGACAAGATGCCAGACCTCGTTTATTATGAAGCCTATAAATCTGAGCAAGATGCGCGTCAGCGTGAGCAAAAGTTGAAGGAGCGAGGACAAACTGTCCGTCGTCTTAAAGAGCGTTTAGCAAACAGTCTCGCATAAGGTTATGTGCTCGGTTAACGACATGAAACTGACGCATTTGGCGTCATTCCCGCGTCCGCCTAAGGACGGATTCGTCCTCTGGCGAAGAAGCGGGAATCCAGTACAATGAACAGTAATCTTTACTTCACTTTTTTGCGTTAACGACATGAAAGAGTTAAGAGACATTTCGTGTTGATTTTCTCCCCCGCCGTTTGCTCAGAAAAAGAGCAACGGCGGTTTTCTTTTGAGTGGAAGACAGTCCGCGATGGCGCCTGATGACTTCCGCAACACCGGCATTGATGCCGCCCTCTACATGGTTCGTTGTGCGCGGAATACCGGGGAATATCGTGTACGTGAACAATTCAGGAATGCTGCGCCGCAGGAGCGAAGAGGTCTGCCGAAGTTTACGGTGCGTGTACCACGCGCTGCGCCCGTCAACGCTCACGGTTCGTTCGGAAAGGAAGTGTTGGTACTGGATGCACCAACGCAGAAACAGGTTCGTCCACGCCCGTGCCTCATACTCACTCCACACACGTGGTACGGCAGTGACCATGACCCGGAGCGTTCTCCCCGCCTCGGTCTTCGGGCGTTTGGTAATCCAGGCGAGCGCACGCCTCATGACATGAATCATGCATCGTTGCACCGGCACATCGGGGAATCGCTCCCGAATCGCTTTCTTGAGTCCTTTTTGCGCGTCGGAGACTACACCGCGCGGTGTATCCGCAACCCGAGAAAGAAGCGCTCGCCACGATTCATACGATTCGCGCTCGGCAAAGCGCCACGAGAGTCCGCCGTCATCGGGAGTGCGCGCGATGAGAACCACAAGGTCGGGCGCGATTGAAGTCGCGTCAAGTACGAGCGCCTTGTCCTCAACTGAAAGGAACGGCGCCGGAATCTCCCGCGCCCAAAGCGAAGCAAAGCCACGATTGGCAGTGCGTCGGTCAACACCCCAGCGGTTGCTCTGTTTCGTCAGTGTTTCCGGATTGGTGAGCCATGCGGTAAGGCGGACCTTCCAGATGCGCGGTCGATTATCGGGACGAACACGAGTGCCGCTCACGCAACATACCCCGCATCTCCATCGTTGCACTCCCGCGTTGGTAAAACCGAACCGCACCATTCTCTCCTTGCAACGCATACAGCGTTTTTTTGTGATGATTAGACATCATAGTGGTCTAATTGTACCGCAGGAAAAAGCAAAAACGGCTTTTGAAAGCCGTTTTTGCTGTTTTTACCGCTTAAATTAGCAACACGAAATGTCCCTTAACTCAC
>CAYTVT010000076.1:0-1543 GCA_964441855.1 uncultured Candidatus Saccharibacteria bacterium
TATTTTGTGTCAGAGAACAATCTAACGACATAGAATACGCGCTTGTACGCGCGCGTCAAGGAAGCTCGGCATACCGTCGTTGGCGTAGGTTTGCTATACTTGGCGCATGAAGATTATTGAAGAAAAGAGGGGATTGGTGAAGATGGTTTTGCTTATCGTCGTCGGTCTTGTTGTGCTTGGCTATTTTGGGTACAATTTGCGCGATATCGTGAACTCGCCGTCGGTTAACGAAAATCTCGCGTACGCGTGGGACATGCTTAAACGCGCGTGGAATTTCCTCGTCGGGCTTCTGCCTGAGCGGAACTAATAGGGGAGCTGTGGACAACCTGCTTTGCGCGTTTGGGCATACTTCGTATAATGTATGTTAATCCACATTTAGCCGTCTAAAAATACAATGTATGCAAAAACCACTTCCCTCCTATTTGAACGATTTTTTGGAATACTGCGAAGTTGAAAAAGGGCTTTCCATAAACTCCGTGAAGAATTACGCGCGCTTCGTGCAGAAATTTTTTGATTGGCTTGTAGAAAATAAGTTGGCGCATCTACCGCCCGAAAAGCTTACTGAAGCGCATCTGTCTCGCTACCGCGTCTGGCTCTCGCGCCGTCCAAACCGCGTGCGGCACGCCTCGCCGGGCCTCCACCCATCCACCCAGATACGCTACCTTATAGCGCTCCGTTCGTTCCTTGCGTACTTTCACGAAAAGAATATCCCTACCCTGCCGACCGAGAAAATTAAATTACCGAAAGACAGAAGCAGCGAGTGCCACATCAAATTTTTGGATGTAGAGCAGCTACGGCGCTTCTTTAATTCGCCTGATACAAAGACCCCCGCGGGGCTCCGCGACAGAGCAATACTTGAGACGCTTTTTAGCACGGGACTCCGTGTTGCAGAGCTTACGGCGCTTGACCGCAAGCAGCTTGCAAGCGCGCACCACAAGAGCGATTTTGAGCTCTCGGTGGTCGGCAAGGGAGGGCACCCGCGCACCGTCTACTTTTCTAAACGCGCACTCTCGTGGCTTACGAAATATCTTGCACGCCGCACCGACGAAGACGAGGCGCTTTTCATACACTTCAAGGGCCCCACAAAGGATTCGCGCCGCCTCTCGGTGCGCGGCGTGGAGCTGGTGGTAGAGAAATATGCAAAGATGGCGGGACTCCCTTTCCTCGCCACGCCCCACACCATGCGGCACTCGTTTGCGACCGACCTTTTGAATAAGGGCGTTGACTTGCGCATGGTGCAGGAATTCCTCGGCCACCGCAATATCGCGACGACGCAAATCTACACGCATGTGACTTCCAAACGCCTCCGCGACATCCACCGCACATTCCACGGCGGCAGTGAATTATAAATTGAAACCCCCCTCGCACCTTTTGATGCAAGAGGGGGGTTCTTAACACATGGCTCGCATTTCTGCGAGTATGCGCGATTTTCCTCGCAGTTCTCTTTTCAACAACTTTTCCGCTTCCGCCCGAAGCGGTTCCACATACTCAATGACATACCTCAAGTCGTCATTGGTCGGGTTTTGCGCGAGGAGTTTTGTCC
>CAYTVT010000077.1:0-1539 GCA_964441855.1 uncultured Candidatus Saccharibacteria bacterium
GCGTGACGTACTTTAACTCGAGCGATAACCCCTCAGGTGCCGCTCGCACCATCATCACGGTGCATGCCAACGAAAATGCTCCCGGTGATATTTTTACCGCCGACATTCGCCGCGCCAAAGCGCTCCTCGGTTGGGAACCCGCCGTTTCGTTTGGCGATGGGCTCAAAAAGATAGTTGCTGCCGCATAAGTTTGTTTAGTATATTATTCGCACATCAAATGTATGCCCCTTAATCTCAAAAATAAACGCGCGCTTATTACCGGCGGAGCCGGCGCTATTGGCATCAACCTCGTGCGGCGGCTCGTGCAGGAGGGCACTGCCGTGACGGTGTTTTCTTTGCCCGCGCGCGACCTCGTGCGGCTGAAGGACTTGGAGCGCAAAGTTGAAATCATAACGGGCGACATTACCAATGCGGCGCAGGTGAATGGTGTGGTCGCGCGCGTGAAGCCGCATTTTGTGTTCCACCTTGCGAGCACCACGATGTCGGTGCCGCTTGCAAAGCATATAGAAGTAAACGAACTTGGGACGCTTTATCTTTTGGAAGCGCTCAAGGGCTTGCCAGTGGAACGGTTTGTGTATACGGGCACGGCGGCGGTGTACGGCTCGGGAAACAAGGTAAAAGAAAGCGCGCCGTTTACGCCCGACTCGGTGTTTGGCGCGGCAAAGGCGGCGACGAGCGTGCTCGTGCAAACCTACGCGCGCGTGCACGCGGTACCAACAGTAGAACTCCGATTCTTTTTGCCGTATGGCCCCTGGGAGCATCCGGGCCGTTTGGTACCGCACATTATCCTCTCGGCACTGGACAAAAAGGACTTGCCGCTGACGGCGGGGAAACAAGAGCGCGATCCGACCTACATTGACGATGTGGTAGACGCTTTTCTCCTTGCCGCTAACAAACCCGTGCCGCGCGGCTCCATCTTTAATATTGCATCCGGCAAACCAGTGACAGTACGAAAGATGGTGGAGACGGTGCTTGCGCTCATGGGCAACCCCATTGCGCCGCGCTTCGGCGCCGTGCCGACGCGGGACAATGAAATTATGAAGATGTCGGCAGATACGAACGCCGCGCGGCGGGTGCTTGGCTGGAAGCCGAAACACACCTTGAAAACCGGATTGCAAAAAACCATTGCGTGGTGGAAGCAGAACAGGGAATTTGCGGCATACATGACGGAGAAATAGTTTTTTGTATGGATTATATAAAAGAAAGTAAGACATTAGAACGCGTGTTCGCTTTTCTACCACAGTTTAATTGTAGCGGTGTGTACGACTTGTGGCGGCGCGGCGAGCTTTTGTGCCCAGGATGGATTAATGTGCCGGAACATATGGGTGTGTCGGCCGTTTTGGGGTTTCGCCTTGCTTCTTTGATGGGTGAGGCGCTCAAGGCAGAAAAGACCACTGTGCTCGACTGCGTTCACGCGCTCTTGGTTCATGATTGGGCAAAACGCTTGGAAAGCGAAACGCCCCGCATCGTTGGCCCCGAACAAATCGTTGACGCTTTTTCCGAAAAGGTTGCAATGCTTGCATTCGCAACGGGGAATGC
>CAYTVT010000078.1:0-1532 GCA_964441855.1 uncultured Candidatus Saccharibacteria bacterium
TTGATATTTATAGGAAACATACACTATCTCTGGCGACCGCGAAAGATAGTGTATGTGCGTTTTGATATTAAGGCACGAGTGGCTTAATGATAAGTCGGGGAAACCCCCGATGTTTGCCCGCCCGACACGCAACATAGTCGTTGCGAGCGTAGTTATTTTGTCTCTGCATCGCGCACCTTCCCCTCCCCTCCCTCTGGCGGTGGCGGCGGGTTTTGACCTTTCTCTTGCGCCGCCTTCGCGAGTATCTCGCCGATTTTCTGGAGTTCAGTAGAGAGCTCTTGTGTTGCGGTTTTTATCGCACCCGCGTCCGCGCCCTGTGTTGCGGTTTTGAGCGCAGCTATTTTTCCTTCAATAACGCCTTTCGTCTCGACGGGTACTTTGTCGCCCGCGTCTTTGAGCGCCTTCTCTGCTGTATAGGAGAGTTGTTCGCCAAGGTTTTTTGCCTCTGCAAACTCGCGCTTCTTTTCGTCATCCGCCGCATGCGCCTCGGCATCTTTCTTCATTCGTTCTATTTCTTCTTTTGTAAGCGTAGAACGCGCCTCTATCTTGATGGACTGCTCCTTGCCGCTCGCCTTGTCTTTCGCCTTCACATGCAAGATGCCGTTTGCATCAATATCAAACGACACATCCACCTGCGGCACCCCGCGCGGAGATGGCGGTATGCCGTCCAAGATGAATCGTCCCAGCGATTTGTTGTCGGAGGCCATTGGCCGCTCGCCCTGCACAATGTGAATCTCCACTGAGGTCTGATTATCCGCCGCAGTAGAGAATACTTGCGACTTGGTAACCGGAATCGTCGTGTTGCGCTCAACAAGCTTCGTTGCGACTCCCCCCAAGGTTTCTAGCCCGAATGAAAGCGGAATCACATCCAAGAGGAGCACATCGCGCACATCGCCTGCGAGGATGCCGCCCTGTATCGCCGCGCCGACCGCGACCACCTCGTCGGGGTTCACGCCAAGGTGCGGTTCTTTGCCAAAGAATTCTTTCACTGCCTTTTGGATTGCCGGCATGCGGGTCTGCCCGCCGACCATCACCACTTCGTCAATGTCCTTAACCTTAAAAGGTGACGCCTCAATCGCGCGCTTCGTAATCTTCATCGCGCGGTCAATAAACTCATGCGTCAATTCTTCCAATTTCGCGCGCGAGAGCTTGAGCACGAGATGTTTCGGCCCCTCCGCACCCGACGAGATGAAGGGGAGGTTCACTTCGCTCTCAAGCGCCGTAGAGAGTTCTATCTTCGCCTTCTCCGCCGCTTCCTCAAGCCGCTGGAGCGCCAAGGCATCTTTGCGAATATCAATTCCCTCTTGCTTTTTAAACTCGTCGGCAATGTAGCCGATAATCTTTTGGTCTATATCATGGCCGCCCAGATGCGAGTCGCCGTCGGTTGCCTTCACTTCGAGCACATCATCGCCGACTTCCAAAATAGAAATATCAAAGGTACCGCCGCCGAAATCAAAAACGGCAATCTGCTCGCTCTTCTTTTTATTGAAGCCGTACGCGAGCGCCGCCGCCGTCGGCTCGTTGATGATGCG